>CAISVC010000387.1 GCA_903888815.1 uncultured Fibrobacterota bacterium | reverse complement strand
TGTAGAGACGCAGCATGCTGCGTCTCTACGGTCGTGCACGGGGAACGTCCGGAATATTTTTAAAAATTATTATCATGAACCGAAAAACCAAATCCGTTTACGTCTGCAGTTCCTGCGGCGAGTCGTATCCCAAATGGATGGGGAAGTGCGAATCGTGCGGAGCGTGGGACACCATTACCGAGTTCAGGGAGCCGATCGGCCTGTCGCGTACGGTCAAATCGTATAACGCCGCGCCGCCCGAGGTCATAACGCTTGCCGCGCACAAGGGCGAGAGTGCGACAAGAATCACTTGTCAATTTCCCGAGATCGACCGTGTCCTGGGCGGCGGGCTCGTCAAGGGTGCGGTAGCGCTCCTGGGAGGCGACCCGGGCATCGGCAAGTCGACGCTTTTGTTGCAGCTCATGGCCCATTGGGCATCTGGCGGCAAGAAGACGCTCTATATATCAGGCGAAGAATCGACCGAACAAATAGTCATGCGCGCTCAGCGTCTCGGTGTCGGGGCCGCTCCGGTACAGATGGTGACCGAGACATCGGTGGAAGCCGTACTTGCTCTGTTGTCGGCGCAGAAACCCGATATTGTAGTGGTGGATTCGATCCAGACGATTTTCACCGAACAGCTCGAGAGCGCGCCCGGCAGCGTGTCGCAGATCAGGGAGAGCACGGCGCTGCTCCTGCGGTTTGCCAAGGCCAACGGCACCGCACTCTTTCTCATCGGTCATGTGACCAAGGAGGGCGCCATCGCAGGGCCGCGGGTCCTCGAACATATGGTGGACACCGTGCTTTCCTTCGAGGGCGACACGACCTACCAGTACCGGATCGTGCGCGCGGTGAAAAACCGGTTCGGGCCGTCAGGCGAGATCGCGCTTCTTTCCATGTCCGACAGCGGCCTCAAGGAGGTCGCCAACGCGTCGGAATTTTTCCTGCTCAACCGGCACGAACCGATCGTGGGCACCGCGATCGCGCCGATAATGGAAGGCTCGCGGATACTGGTTGTAGAGCTGCAGGCGCTCGTCAATCGATCCCATTTCGGGATACCGCAGCGGGTCGCCTCGGGTATCAACCCGCGCAAGCTGTCGCTTATTCTCGCGGTGCTCGAACGCCACGGCGGGAGCCTGCTCGGCGATCATGACGTGTTTTTCAACATTGCCGGAGGCCTGACGGTTGCCGAGCCTTCCATCGACCTCGGCATAGCGGCCGCCATCCTTTCGTCATTCCGCAGCAAGCCGCTTAAAAGAGAGCTTGCCTGCCTCGGCGAAGTGGGCCTTGGCGGCGAAATCAGACCGGTGAACAATATGGGCGGACGGCTCAGAGAGCTCTCCCGTATGGGATTCAGGGAGTGCGTGGTGACCGGTTCGGTGAGAAATGCGGATTGGGCAAAGAATACAAACGGTCTGACTTTAATAACCTGCAGGAAGATAGGAGAACTGCAGGAGGTAATTTTTTAATGAAATCCAAGCTCCTCGAACACCTTGCCGGCATAGCTTTCGTCACGTTTGCGCTGCTTGCCGCGCTGTGGGTGATTACCATTGCTTCCGGCACTGCGCAGCGCAAACAGCAGGCCGGCATGGAACGGTTCGGGGATCTGTCGTTTATCGATTTCAACAATCCTTTCGAGCGGGCGCTGCTGAGAGACGTTATCAACATCTACTATCCGGGGCGTTCCGACCGGAACGATTCTCTCTATAATGCTATCGTAAAATATAAGCAGAAAGAGTTCGCCGACAAACTTCAGGAAACCCATGTCGCGGAAGGGCTGTCGCTCCAGAAAATTATCGAGATTCTCGGCATGTACGTGAATTTTTTTATAATCTTCGTGCTGGTCATGGTTTTAACCTACTACGGGGTTCAGACCATGGCGGTATTCAGATTTGCGTATAAGAAACGGCGGGCGTTATCGCCGGCATCATCGGCATCCCGGAAAATCCAGCGGATGGTTATCGATTTTCTGGCAGGACTTGGCACGCTGCTTCTGTTCTGCCCGGCTTATGTGATCGCCTATTCGATCCGTACCGAGTTCAATACCGATACCGTGGTGTTCATGGTGCTTCTCGGCGTGATCTCCAACGGAGTTTTAATAACTTACGCAAATAAATTTTATTCGTTTCTGGTTGCCGAAAGCCGCAAAGGATACGTGGATACCGCGATCGTCAAGAATATGAACGCCGGGTACCGGTTTCACAGCGCCGACGGCATTCCGATTTCTTCCATCCTGAACCCGGTTAAAAAATTCAAGGGCCATGTGTTTGACCATATCTTCAGGAACGCGCGCTTTCAGTATCTGTCGACCATAAAGGAGCAGGCGTCTTTTCTCATAACCGGCCTTATCATCATCGAAATGGCGCTGAATATCCACGGCCATCTGAACTACGAGATGCTCCGGCAACTGCTGTATAAGAATTATTCGATCGTGGTGGTCATGATCCTTTTAATTTTCTATACCGTAAAGATGACCGACATTTTTACTGATTACCTTATTCATCGCGAAAATATGAAGTATGAAAATACAAATCAATAAAAACAAATATGATGAAATTTATTAGAAGCAAAGACACCCGCTGGCTCTCGATCTGGGTCCTGAGCACTCTTGCAGTCTGGATCTGGGACATTGTTTTCCTGAATAAACCGGCCTTGCACAAAGTCTTCAACGGATTCTTCAACACCTTTATTATAGCAATTCTCGTCGTCGTATTTACCCTGATTCTTGGATGGATGGTGACGGTGCTGCTGCATGCTCTCCAGTCCCGGACAAACCGCGCGCCGTACCTCGCGGTCACTTTTTTAATGAATCTCATCCGTTCCATTCCTCAGATCGTGGGCATCCTGTTTGCCTATGTGGGGATCACGCTGCTCGTCGCAGGATCAGTCATAACATCAAAGGCGCTGGTGTTCATTATCATGGCCATCAGTATGAGCCTCTTTATTTTCCTGGAACTTGTCGACCTCATGCGCGACCGCATCGACCATTTCACGAAGCTCGATTTTTACAGCGCCATGCGCGTCTGCGGCATTCCGGAACGCCGCGTTGTCAACTTCGATATTTTGTGGAAGAACAGCCGCCTCCACATTCAGAACAAGCTTATCGCCGTGCTCGGGTATGCGGTGTTCCTGCAGTGCAGCGTGGACTTCATCATTTCGGTCGGTCTTTCCACCGAGGTCAACGAGGTCACCCTGCCCACGACGCTCGGAAGTCTTCTCGCAAAAATCGACAGCAAGCAGGATATCCTTGCCATCGGGTACACCCTGACGCATCCCGGCTATACGGGACATCTGTTCTTCGAACATCTGCAGGGAATGACCGTGGCGTTTCTCATTGTTTTTTCGCTGGTCAGCATTTACCATATCGCAAACGGCTACGCGGAGAGGCACCGGCTGTGAGCACTGCGCACTACAGCGTCATCATCGCATCGAAGGGCCGCACGATTGCTGCAGTGGACGATTTCTCAGTTGTCCGCAATGAAATCAGTTTTTTATTCGGCGAGTCGGGGATCGGCAAATCCATGCTCTGCAAGGCCATTTACGGCCTGCTTGATCCTGAAGAACTGCACATAACCGTCAACAACATGCCCTACCGCGCATACCTGAATTCACCGGAGACACGAGGCGTGAAGCAGTCGAGTTTTTTCGTTTTTCAGGAGCCTTCGTCGCACCTGTACCCGCTGACGCGCATTACCGGGCAACTCCGCGAAGGCAGCATAGCCGGATCAGCAGGCGAAGAGGAAATATTATCCCGGCTCTGGAAAACGGCAGACAGCGCCAAGCTCAAGGGGATCCTCGACGTTTATCCAAAACCCTACCGGCCTTCGGGCGGTGAAAAACAGCGCATACTGCTTGCCATGGCGTTTAAAAAGATCGCGCTGCTCGCTACAGCTGAAACTATACTACCGACATTTTTTGTTTTTGATGAACCGACCGGCAGCCTTGACAATAACTACCGGAACCTCTTCCTCGGCTTCCTGTTTGAGGAGTACCGGAAAAAGCCGTTCACTGCCATGATCATCACGCACGACTATTCGATCATCAGCGAGGTGTATGAGCACCATAACAGCCTTATTGATAAAATTCACTATAAAGAGCTTACCCGCATCGAAGAGGGCAGGGTACGATTGCACGATTTTTCGCCGGACGATTACCTTTCATGGCTCAGGCAGACCAAAACACACAGGCCGATGTCAGCCGCGCCGGCCGGAGAGGTGGTACGCGTGGCGCCGGAATTCAGGATTTTCGGCCATGATCACCGTATCTGCAGGGACGCGGCACGGACGCAGACCGTTGACCTCGTTATCCGCAGGGGCGAGATGGTGTATGTCAAGGCGCCGAGCGGTGTGGGAAAGACCACGCTCGCCAAGATCATCATGGGCCTTTACAGGCCCGATACGTTCTCCATGACTCTGTGCGGCAGGGCGGTCACCGAAGCCACGCAGCGCAGCTTTTTCGAGCAGGAGATCTGGGGCCGGCGGGCCGGCATGGTGTTCCAGCACGCGGACGAGGCGCTCGACCTTGAGGCGACCGTGGCAGAGACATTCGAAGGCCTGCCGCTCGGGCACAAACTGACGCATGAGGAACTGGACCGCTCGCTTGCCGAGCTGTTTGAGGGCGGTGTGACGGAAGCGTTTCTCGCGAAAAAGGCCAAATTCCTGAGCGGAGGCCAGAAACAGCGGCTTAATCTATTGCGCACCATTATTCTCCATCCCGACCTGATCATCCTTGACGAACCGCTTAACGGGCTTGATTTCGAAAGCGTACGCAAGATTATAGCCATACTCGAAGAGAAACGGAAAAGCGGCAGCGCGCTGCTCATGATTTCGCATAACGAGGAGATCTTCGACGCGCTGGTGGATGAGGAACATTGTTATTATCTTTCGTAAATTATACTGCCGTACTAAATGAACGGATTATGAAAAAAACATTAATCATCACCAGCGCTGTCGTCGGGGCGATCGTCATTGTATGTGGCTTGTTCATTTTTATCGGCTACCAGAAGTTCATGTCTATTGATGCTGTTGAATATGATCCCGAACTTGAAATATTGTTTGGCGGCGGTGGCAACTCGATTATTCTGACCGCCGAGGACGGTTTGACTGCGTTCGTCGTGGACACCAAGATGGGAAGCGCCGCGAAAGCGATGAGGAAAAAGGTAAAAGTCAAAGGGATCCTTGTCATCAATACCCATGCGCATCAGGATCACATCGGCGGGAATGGACTTTATCCCGATGCAAAGCTCATTGCAGGGGCATATACGAAGGAGCAGTGGGAAAGCGGGGCGGGAAAGAGCAGGTATCCTGATGAGACGATAAAACCGGGAGAGGAGAAAATCCTCCGGATCGGCAGCGAAATCGTGCATATACGCAACATGGGGAATGCGCATACCTCGAACGATGTGGTCGTGTATCTTGAAAAACGGAAACTGCTGGTTACCGGCGATATCGTTTTTCTCAACAAACATCCGGTGTTGTTTGCTAAAAGCGGATGCAAAGTGGCTTCATGGGTCAACGTTCTGGATTCACTGTATAACCGGTACGATATCAAAGCACTGGTGCCGGGTCACGGTGATGTGTCGGATAAAAACGCGCTAATATCCATGAGAGACTATTTCACCGACATACGGGATGCGGTCGGCGACGCATCAAAACTGGCCGTACTCAAGAAAAAGTATAAAGCGTATTCCTCTGTTCCCGGGATGTCAAGCTTCGAAAAGACTATAGCGTTTATCAAAAACGAGCAGGGGAATAAATAATGCAACTATCAGCTTACGCCCGAACAGCGGGAAATCGAGTCTTCTGCCTGCATTACCGGCAGCCCCGCATATATCACGATGAACGGTTTTTTTTAACCTGCTTCTCGACCCATGGATAGGTGAGGGCGATTCCCTGTTTCAGGTTGAATTTTGACTTCCAGCCGATGGAGTAAATACGTTCGTTGCTGAAATTGCGCGACTGGACGCCGACCGGCCCGTCAACATGCCTGAAGGTGATCTTTTTGCCTGACACTTCGGTGACAACATTGGCCAGTTCATCGACGGTGACGTACTGCGGGCAGCCGATATTGACCGGACCCTGGAGATCGGACTGCATGAGCATGTAAATGCCTTCCACCATATCGTCTATGTAGGTATATGAGCGGACGGCGGTGCCGTCTCCCCAGACCTCTATCGTACCGCCGTCCCGGGCTTCGGCGACCTTGCGGCACAGGGCTGCAGGAGCTTTTTCACGCCCTCCCCGCCAGGTGCCCTCCGGGCCATAGCAGTTCTGAAAACGGGCTATCCGGACTTTCATTCCCTTGTTGCGTTCATAGGCCATCGCCATACGCTCCGCGTAAAGCTTCTCCCAGCCGTATTCGTTATCCGGGTTGGCAGGGATCGCCTCTGCTTCGGTCATCTCAGGTTCACCGTGCTTCATATCACGGTAGACACAGACCGACGAGGAGAAAAAGTAGCGCGGCACTTGTTGTTTCTTCGCATTATGGGTCATATGGATGTTGATCAGCGCGCTGTTGCGCATGATGTCGCATTCCGCGCTGTGGATAAAACCCATACCGCCCATATCCGCTGCAAGCTGATAGACCTCGTCAAATGTGCCCTTGGGCAGCGTCAGCGCTGTCTGACAGTTCTCTTCCTCCCGCAGATCCAGCCGGAAAAACTCATCTGCCTGGGTAGGTGCGAATTCGTGTTCTTTGATATCCGCGCCCCGAACCCAGTAACCTTCCCTTTTCAGTTTCTTGACCAGATGGCCGGCGATGAAGCCGCCGGCGCCGCATACTAATGTTTTTTTCACAATGCTCCCTTTTGTTATTTGTTATGGTTTATTCCTTTTTACGCCTTACGACGAAGAGTAATAAATATATCTCCAGAGGAACCAATGGCGTGATGGTTTCTATTTTGTTACTGAAACCATCTCCATTTTTTTTGCACATTTATTAAGCGTATAATAGCTCCGCAGCACCATCTGGTAATATTCGTTTGAAAGCGGTTTGCCGTCCGACAGGGTTTGCAGCACGCTGACCGGGCCCTGGTTATAGGCGATAAGACCCAGCCTGAAACTCTTGAACTGCGTGATAAGACGGGTCAGGTAGGCGGCGCCAAGGAGCAGGTTGGTCTCGGGCTTCAGGAGATCCTCTCTGGTGATATCCGGTATGTTAAGCTGGTGTGCCACTTCAACGGCAGTCTCGAACTTGAGCTGCATGAGGCCGAGCGCCCCGCTCGGAGTGCCGCTCCTGAAACGGCCCAGAGCGTGAGGGTCGAAAACTCCCTCTACCTGGATTACGGCGACAAGCAGGAGCGGATCATAGCCGAACTGCCTGCTGTTGCGGCAGACTATCGCGGCAACACTGCACAGGGTGCGGTCTGCCGCCTTTGTTCCGGCAAGGTTCCGCAGAAGCGTGAGCACCCGTAATTCCTCCCGGATTCCGGCGATTGAGTGCGCGCGCGCCAGGGAATCGGCCTTGAGCGAGGCGATCCGCTCATCATGAAGACGGATGGCCCGCGAATTGAGAAGTATAGCACCGGTTATCGACATGAGAAAAATGAGCAGGAGTCCGATTACGATATTGGCGAGAAATTCCGAAAACCAGATTGTGCGGTACCGGACAAAAAAGCCGGGACTGAACCGCTGCCGCGAGGAGGCCTGTCCCGCCATGGCGCTACTCCTTCAGCGTATCCCTCAGGATGCCGAGCTGTTCGAGCGGCCGGACGCGCTCCCTGAGTGTGTTAAGTTCGATGGTGGACCGCTGTTTCCACTGTGTCAATTCATTAAGCTCTTTCTGCTGTCCGGCGAGGCGCTGGTTCTGCAGATGTATGATAAACAGCAGCGACAGAACCCAGCCGCAGAGAACAAAAAGAAGGAACACCGCCACCGGCCGTGAAATACGTATTCCGGTTTTTTTCGATAATACGCTGCTCCGGCGGACAAATCTTCCCAGGAACCCGCCTGCAGTCAGCGCTGCAGGGTCCGGGAAGATCGGGAACAGCCGCTGGTACGGGGCAAAGGCGTTTGCGACCAACGGGTTTTTAAAAACGAACCTGATCCCGCCCCCTTTATCACGCACCTCGTTAAAGATAACAAGGAACATCTGCACAGCAGCCTCGTCAATCGTCGCGACCCCTTCGAGATCCACAACGAAATGCCGGTTGTTATCCTCAAGCAATGCAGTGAATTTTTCACGGATATTGGGAATCTGTTCTTTGTGGAACGGTCCGGACAAAATAAGCCAGGTGGCGTTGCCGCGTCCCTCTATGACGATATCGAGAGCTTCAGAGCGCATCGCCGAAGGCCTTTCCTTTTTCATGGATCTTCCGGAAGCTCATGGCGCCCATAAGCTGCCAGGCCGAACTCTGTTCGAGTGCGACCGGTGCCACCAGCACTATCCTGCTGCCGCAGGCAGGATCGATGCGCTGACCTTTTTCAGGGAGCGGAAGAATGAAGACATCGAGCGGCTTCTGGGTGATAAACTGGAGCCGGACTCCCGCCGTGAGGTCGCTTATGCTCCATTTGACGGTATGCTCGAGCATGATCGGCTCCCATCCCATGTTCGCATACACCGTATTATTGTTCGTGAGGCGGACATTCCGGTCAATGGCTCCCGGCAGGGAGAGTGTCAGTTCGACGGCGAAAACGAAACCGAGGTTCGTGAGCGAAGGATTTACGAGCTGGTAGACAAACGAAAGGTTTGCCTCGTTCTTTTCCAGGCCGAACACTTTTTCCATATTCAGGGGAAAAAGTTTTTCATGGTGCAGAAATGCGCCCTGACGGCTTAAAATCGTTTTAACGCTGTCGGGGGTTTTTTTGATTTTGTACTCAAACGCTCCTTCGGCAAAATTGCCCGTATCATGAACGCTGCCGGCAATGATATCGGCAGCGGCGGCGTGTTCAGGAAGGATACGGTCGATGAAGGCGGTATAGGATGTTGAAGGCGAAAGGATATCGGGCGGGGTGTGGGGCAGGGGGTTGAACGATGCGAACAGGTTTACAGCCCTGTGGCAATAGTCAAGTTCAAAAAGTCGTCCGCCGTTTTTATAGTCGAGGAACACTTTCAGGCTGTCGTTCGACATAATGATCGATTTATTGCCGTTCCGCAGAAAATCGGTGATCTGGATCCGGCCGTTTCCCACGCCCTCGCTGCCGCTCAGGATTCTGTCGATATCGATGAGCTGTCCGTAGGTCCACATCCGGTCGGAAAGCACCGTGAACCCGCTGTTGGGAGCCGGGAGATAGCGGTTGATATCCTGGAGGAAATAGAGGCGGTGTTTAAGCTGCCCGGCGAGGCGGCTGTCTTTCAGGGATGCCACCCGGTCGCAGATTTCCATCATCTTCCGCTGCATGATGCCGACCTGGTCGAACGAGCGGAGCTTGTTCAGAAAATAATGCGGTTCCTGTTCGTCCTGAATGCCGAGGGGTGGCAGGCAGGCCGGCAGATGCTGCAGGCCGACCGGCTGCTGCAGCGAGAGCGCCTCCTGCAGGAGTACCGGCTGGTAGCGCAGCAGGTGCTTATCAAGTTCCCCGGCAGCGAATTTCAGCCACCGGTACGGGTCGATCCCGCTCTCCGGCTGCAGCGGCAGCAGGTAATGGACAGTCGCAAGTTTGTCGATGCCGGCATGACGCTCATCGCGCGATATGAGCTTTTCCAGCCAGTCGATGATGTCTGCCGGCGCCGAGTAATGGTGCAGGACATGACCCGGAAAAAGGGCGATGGTATTCCCGGTGTGCTCGGCGGTCCAGTAGCCGCAGAAATTCCTTGCCTGCGGCGGCAGGGCGGCGGCCGAGACCACGGCGCAACTCAGGCCCATGGCGCGGAGCGGTCCGATCAGCGAGGGTTCCCAGTTTGAGAAGGGCGGCACGAAACCGGCGGGCGCTGCGCCCGAAAGTTCCGAAAAAACCCGGATGCCCCGGCGGATATTATCTTCTGTCAACCATGCCGGTGAAAAGCTCAGGAACGGTTCCGTATACCCGGTCAGCAGCCATTCGAGGCAGCCGCGTTTATGCGCTTCGCGAAGTTTCGAAAGCAGGAGCGGATCAAGCAGCTCAAGGATATATGCCGGCAGCGCTACATTGAAATGGAAATTAGGATATCCTGAACCCAGTTCGAGGAGCTGTTCGGCAAAACGGTCAATTGATCCCTTGAGTTCGCTCTTCTCCATTAAACGGTTTTTATATGGCTGCAGCAGGAGTGCGACCGCGTGGCGTTTCATACTAACAATTTATTATCCTGAACGTAAGGATTCAATAGTAATTTTTCCAAACATCGAGACACAAAGGGACAGGGGCTCAAAGGCGCAGAGTTTGAAAAAAGATGCGATAAGGGATATGCTTTAAAATGTACGCCGTATGCACCTTTGAACCTCTGCATCTCTGCACCTTTTCTGCATTCCAAACAGTAACTTGATTTATAAGAAATAACATGTTGACCCGCGTGAACGTGAATTTTGCCTGATGCTGCATGTTTGATATATATTAAATGCCTTTTGAAAATAATGGTTTGCCGGAAAACGGTTGACAAGATATAAAAACAATCATCTGTTGCGGAGGTTATAGGTATGGCAAAGTATGTTTATTTCTTCGGCGGCGGCAAAGCAGACGGCAATGAATCGATGAAAAACCTGCTCGGCGGCAAGGGTGCGAATCTGGCGGAAATGGCTGGCCATAAAGACCTGCAACTTCCTGTCCCGCCTGGATTTACCGTCACCACAGAAGTCTGCACCTTTTATTATGAACATAATAAAACCTATCCGAAAGAGCTTAAGAAACAGGTTGATGAGGCGCTTGCCAGAGTCGAAAAACTCATGGGCAAGAAGTTCGGCGATGCGGCCAACCCGCTCCTGATTTCGGTCCGTTCCGGCGCACGCAGATCAATGCCGGGCATGATGGACACGGTGCTCAACATTGGTCTTAACGATGTCACTATTCAAGGCCTTATCGCAAAATCCGGCAACGCCCGCTTTGCCTACGACGCCTACCGCCGTCTCATCATGATGTATGCCGACGTGGTCATGGAAAAGGCAGAAGGCATTGAACCCAAGGGCGGCAAGGGGATCCGCAAGCAGCTTGATGAAATGCTCGAACAGGTGAAGCATCAGAAAGGCTACAAGAACGATACCGAACTGACGGCCGACGATCTCAAGCAGCTTGTCGTGGAGTTTAAAAGGAAGGTACTCGAAGCCATGGGCAAACCGTTCCCGGAGGACCCGCAGGCGCAGCTTTGGGGAGGCATCGGCGCTGTATTCATGAGCTGGAACGGCAAGCGCGCGGTCGATTATCGCCGCATCGAAAGAATTCCCGACGAATGGGGCACTGCGGTCAATGTCCAGAGCATGGTATTCGGCAACCTGGGCGATACTTCCGCGACCGGCGTGGCGTTCACCCGTAACCCGGGCAACGGCGAGAACTACTTCTATGGCGAATACTTGGTCAATGCGCAGGGCGAAGACGTGGTCGCCGGCATCCGCACCCCTGCTCCGATCAACGACAAATCCGCCAATGACCAGAGCAGGCACCTGCCCACGCTTGAATCGATCATGCCTGAGAATTACAAAAAGCTCGACGAGTTCCAGAGACGGCTCGAAAAACACTACAAGGACATGCAGGACATCGAGTTTACGATCGAAGAGGGCATCCTGTACATGCTCCAGTGCCGCGTGGGCAAACGCAACGGCGTTGCCGCGGTGCGCATGGCGACCGAAATGTACAAGGAAAAGCTGATAAGCGCCGAGACCGCGATCATGCGCGTGGGTCCGACCCAGCTCGTTGAGCTGCTCCTGCCCATGCTCGACCCGGCGGCAGAAAAGGCTTTGGCGCCGATTGCCAAGGGTCTGCCTGCAGGGCCGGGC
>CAISVC010000386.1 GCA_903888815.1 uncultured Fibrobacterota bacterium | reverse complement strand
CGTTCGAACGGGCAAACGGTCGCGACGTCTATGCGCTCAAGGATTCTTTTGAAATATTTCCTCTGCTCATCCGGTCTCTCAAGGAGACCCCCGCAACGCTTCTTTCCCGGCTTGCAGCGGCACTTGAGGGCTTCGAACCGCTCGCAAAGCGGATCAATGACACCATTGTCAACAATCCGCCACTTTCTATAAGGGAAGGCGGTATCATAAAGTCAGGCGTATCGGCGGAACTCGATGAGATCCGCAATGCCGCAGCGCACGGCAAGCAGTGGATCGCCCGGCTGCAGGAAAGCGAGCGCAGCCGGACCGGCATTGCCTCCCTTAAGGTCGGGTTCAACAGGGTATTCGGGTATTACATAGAGGTGTCCAAGGCGAACCTCAACCTTGTGCCGGCCGATTACCTCCGCAAGCAGACACTGGTCAACGGAGAACGATTCGTCACACCCGAACTGAAGGAAATGGAGGCGAAGGTCCTTGGCGCCGAGGAGCGGCTTGCGGCACTCGAATACGAACTCTTTGTCAAACTGCGTGCCGAGGTAGCCGCAGAATGTGTCCGCGTCCAGAAGGCTGCAGAATCGATAGCTCAAGTGGATGTGTTTGTTTCTCTCGCACAGGTTGCGGCAGAATGCAATTACTGCCGTCCCGTACTTACCGACAGTTCAGACCTTGTCATAAGAGAGGGTAGACACCCGGTAGTCGAACGTATGGTGCCGGATGGCGAATTCGTGCCGAACGACACGGAGATTATTAAAAAGGAGACGCAGATCCTGCTCATTACAGGCCCGAACATGGCCGGCAAATCGACCTACCTGCGCCAGAACGCGCTTATCTGCATCATGGCCCAGATCGGCTCGTTTGTACCCGCGAGTTTCGCGCAGATCGGCATTGTGGATAAATTTTTTACCCGTGTAGGCGCGGCCGACCGTCTGGCACGGGGTCTTTCCACCTTTCTCGTGGAAATGATCGAAGTGGCCAATATTCTGAATAACGCTACGGACAAAAGTCTTGTCCTGCTGGACGAGGTGGGCCGCGGCACTTCCACTTTCGACGGCATCTCGATCGCCTGGGCGGTCGCCGAATTTCTGCACGAAACGCAGGGACGGCGCAGCCGCACTCTTTTTGCGACCCACTACCATGAGCTTACCGAAATGGCGCTCATCTTCCCGCGCATTAAAAATTTGCATATAAAAGTCAAGGAATGGAACGACCAGATCATTTTTTTGCGAAAGATCGATGCGGGTTCCTGCGACCACTCTTATGGCATTCAGGTGGCGCGGCTTGCCGGGGTACCGCGGAAAGTCATCATCAGGGCGCGGGAAATACTGGCTAACCTCGAAAACATGGAACTGACGCCGGATCACAAGCCGGTTCTTGCGCGCCATCGCGAGAACGCCAGCATCTTGCCGCCGGGCGAACAGACCGACCTTTTCAATTCCGGTGTGCAACTCAACATCATGGATGCGCAGCATGCGGAGATCGTGCAGCAGCTGCAGAACCTCGACATCAACGATGTTACCCCGCTTGATGCATTGAATCTGATTGCAGAGCTTAAGAAGAAAGCACAGCGCGAGGGGTAATTATTTTTTTTTATCATCTTCGAACAGGTCCAGAAAACGGTCTTCGTACAGCTCAAACAGATTCCATCGGTCAAGCTCTTTCTTGAGTTCAGCGGCCCTTGTGCGGTCGGCCTTTGCTTCCTGGAAAAGCCGTTCGATTTTTTCCATCACGTAGTGCGGGACCTTTTCCTCGTCAATCGACGATATCTCTTCGTCATTTTCCTTGTTTACTGAAGGGAAAAATTCCCTGATACGCTCTTCAATCATGGCGAGCTGCTGATCCATCTCCTCAACGCCCTCCTCAAGCTCGGATGTTTCGACGGAAAATTTTTGAATACGCGCCACGGTTTTAACCAGTTCGAGCGACGCCTTTGGGTAGGCGAAGTTCATTGCATAGCTGGGAATGGTGCCGAGCAGGCATCCCGCTTCGATACGGCGCGAAGCTGCCACGCCGAGAAGCAGGCCGTTAAGGCCGGCAATAGTCCCGTCTGGCATCGGAATAACGCCGAAATCCTTTATTTTGCCGAGGAGCGAATCGCCATTGCAGGTAATAAGCACCTGTGAAGGATTGCGGTACGACATTGGCTGGGCAAATGCTGCAAAGGTGAAAATACGTTCGACCTGGAAACGGCCTATGACGTCGAGAAACATTTTAATTATCGCAATGCCGTCACGGCCGCCGACCTGTGCATCGCTTTCAAATATTATCAGATCTGGATTCCTGGTGTAATAGAAATGGCTTGTCGGAATGTCGGGAAACTGGGCAATACCTTGTTTGACGACAATCGAATCCGGGATGAAAAAAGGGCTCATATCGATCTCGGCGAACAGCCGCGCGGTCAATTTTCTGCGCAGGAAATTGATGGTAATGAGCCCCACATTGCCCATACCCG
>CAISVC010000385.1 GCA_903888815.1 uncultured Fibrobacterota bacterium | reverse complement strand
GGACAGCGCACTATGTCAGACTCCTGGCCCAGGGACTCTCCGAAATGCCTAAATACCGGTCGTATTTAGTGCCCGCCTATATTTCAGATCTTGTAAAATCGGCCCCGCTGCACGACATCGGCAAGGTCGCTATCCCGGATTCGATCCTGAAGAAACCCGGGAAGCTGACCCCGGAGGAATTTGAAATTATAAAAATGCACTGCGAATACGGTACGCGGGTCCTTAAAATCGCGGATGAAAAGCTGAGCTTCCAGTCGTTTCTGAAGATCGCCATCCAGATGGTCTCCTCGCACCATGAAAAATGGAACGGAAAAGGCTACCCCGCAGGCCTGCAAAGCGAGGCGATACCGTTGTCCGGCCGGATCATGGCCCTTGCGGACGTCTATGACGCGCTGCGGAGCGACCGCTGCTATAAAAAAGGCTTTTCACATGAAGAAACGTGCAAAATTATTTTAAACGAAAAAGGAACGCACTTTGACCCTGACATCGTGGACGTTTTTTTCACACTGGAGAAAAAGTTCAACGAAATATCAGTGAACCTGGCAGTGTGAATATTACAGGTCATTTTAACCCAAATTATGAGGAGATTCATATGCTGAGCTGGAATGAGGTCCAATGCAAGGCCGCGTCGATCGGGGTGATCAACCCGTCGCCGGACAGGTATGAGCTTATCAGGCAGATCCAGGCCGTCGAAGGCCATACGGCCTGCTACAAGACAAAGACCGCTTGCGACCAGATGCAGTGCTGCTGGAGGGGCGAGTGTCTGGGAAGGCGCACCACCGGCAGGATGCCGGTTGTGAAGAGCAGCGGCGGGTGAACACGAAGTCCGAAGGGCATGCGGTCAGGGTGATGGATTTGGATCTATAATAAAAAAAGTTGAATAGTTGAAGAGTTGAAAGGTTGAAAAGGTGAGCGGAGAAAGTTTAAACCGCGCTCCGGCGAAGGCAGGTGCTTCGGCAGGCAGGCGAAATACGCCAATTATTTATCGTTTACATCATAGTTGAGTTTTAACAGAAAACCGGCGGTACAAAGGCTGGAGGCTCTCATGAAATATGCAGCAGATCACGCGCTGCAGGTTGCCGTGGAGATGGAACGGCTCGGGCAGACGTTCTACGAGTCACTCTCAGCCGGCTGTGGCAATGCAGGTATAGCGGCTCTCGCGGCCAGGCTCGCGAAGGATGAAAAGCAACACGTCGCGACCTTCAAGCGCATGCGGGATGCGCTGCCTCCGGTGCACCGCGGCCCGAAACTGACTGAAGAGGAGCTGTTTGCGGCAGCCGGTGAGTTGCGCAACACAATCATGCCGGGCGCACAAGCAGTCCGCGAGGTCGTCCTGGCCGCCGACCTCAGCAAAGCGCTGGACATGGCGATAAAGATGGAAGCCGGGGTGGTCGCTTACTATTCGGGTCTGGCCTCCGGTATCGCGGGTTTGGATGCCGTGGTCCTGACAAAAGTTACCGACGAAGAAAAGGGACATCTCGGCATGCTCCAGGAGCAACGCGGACGGCTCTTCCCCTCGACCCCAAACGCCCACACGTGAGGATTTGTGTTAGGTACCAGGACGTAAAAACTATTATGCCTGATAGAGATGTGAAGACTATTCGCGATCTGATCTACTTTCAGTACGCTAAGATAGTCGGCAAGAGCGCGTTCGGGCCTTACGCGAAAAAGACCTCCTACGGGTTCATCAAGACAACGTTCAGGGAATTCGTCAGGGACGAGAAAAAATGGTCGGACATCCTGCGGGAGGACAAACAGCTTGCCGACGCCGAAAAGGCGTGCGTTTACTGCGGGTCAATGCGCGATCTGCAGTGGGAGCACATCGTGCCAAGGACGCTTGCCATCAATGACCGGTGCCCGATGTGCGACAGGATCCAGGGCATCCATAACCAGGTGTGGGCATGCGCCTTGTGCAACGGGGCAAAGGGCGTGAAGGGGTTATATCATTTCCTGCGGGATTCGCATCCGGAAGCCAAGAAGTTCTCCGACCTTGCACCCATGCTTGCTGAAAAGAAATATCTCAAGACAATTTTCTATTGTCATCAGTGTAAAGGAACGCTGGACACAAAGCCGGAAGGGCATGAGATTACGGTGATGGATTTGGATCTATAATAAAAAAAGTTGAAAAGTTGAAGAGTTGAAGGGTTGAAAAAATGAGCGAATAAAGTTCAAACCGCTCATGGTGAGCTGGGTCGAACCATGAGTCGAGAAACGCTTAAACATTCGAGCTGGTTTTATCGCTTGGCCTCGTGCCGATTGCCTTACATTTTTTCTATTGTTAATGGCAAGGGAAGGCGATAAAAGAGTTAAGACAAATAAAACAACCGTCCCTAAATACATTTAAATATTTATCCATCAAGGAGACTTTCAATGCCAAGATACACCATCAAAATGAATGTTGTAATGATGGGTTTAGAAACAATCATTATTGATGATCCGGCTGATTATCAAGTTGGTCAGACGATTTCAATTTCTCCAAAAGTTCCTCTTACGGTTCAAGATCAAAATGAAAATGGAGTTACTATTTCCCCGGGAGTATCAATGACGGGAACCGTTATTGATAAAAGGTATTGAAATTAAAGGGGAAGACGCACGGGTGCCAGAGGTGATTGTGCCGAAGGTCTTGCCGAAGATTTATCGAAGGAAGATGGCTGGGGATTCATCCCCGGAATTGTTATTTTCAAAAGGAGGCATAAATGAATATTGAAGCGTTCTGTCTTTGTGATGCGGCGACAAATGAGGCGGGCAAATTGAATATGCTCGGCGCATTTGATACGATTTGGGCGGAGAAATTTCCTATAATCCATCCTCAATGTGCCGTTGCGCTTCGATTGCGTTTCGACGCTATAGAAAAAGGCAATCATCCTGTAAGCATCAATATCGTCGATGCGGACGGCAAGCACGTCGTACCTCCTCTTTCCGGCGTCGTTACCATTGCAATGCCTGAAGGCCAGGAGACCGTTTCGATAAATTTTATCGTGAATATACAGGGTTTAAAAATTGAAAAACCCGGCGCGCTATCAATCGATCTCGCCGTGGATAGCCGGCACGAGCTGTCGCTGCCGATTTATATAAGAGAAAAAATATCCCCTAACCCGAATTATTCATAATTTTTGGTGACGGATAGGTGGCCGTGCGTGGCCGGATAATAAAACTTGTGTGGCCTGCGTTTTAACGCAGGGTACTGAACACTGCGCCCGAAGGGCACGCGATAACAATTTCCCCGGAAGAAGCACTGCGACCTCCGTTCCAGGGGGTAGGTACAGTGCCCTTGACTATTAACCCAATATGGAGTATATTATAACCATGGCATACAGGATTTTCCTGAAAAAGAAAGTGCTGAAAATATTACTGCAATTGCCTGAACAGGCGCGGAAACGGTTCGAAATCCTGTATAAAGTGCTTGAGTTGAGCGGCCCGTCCGGGCCTCATTACTGGCAGAACTACGGAAAGCTTGGAGAAAACAAATATCATTGTCATTTAAACTATCACTATGTCGCCTGCTGGCAGCATGAAAAGGGAACTATAACCATCGAGGTGTATTATGTCGGTAGCCGTGAAAATGCGCCCTATGCTTAGGGTTGAATTCAGGAAAGCTACGCCCCCGCGTGTCTTGCGTGATGTGTATCGCCGGTATTCCCGGTATATCGTTCAGGGAGACGAGAACGAACTGGTCGAGTGGAAGAAGACCGACCTGCACAGAGAAATCGCCGCGAAGATCACGCCCGCAGACTATCTGCGCAATCTGCGCCAGGCGGCGGGGTGGTCCCTGCGCGAGCTCGGCGAAAAAATAGGCGTGACCGCCCAGCGGATTTACGATTTTGAAAACGGCCACCGCGGGATCAGCAAGGCGATCGCCAAGCAGTTGGGGGAACTGTTCAATATTTCCCCGGCAATGTTTATCTGACCTCCCCGCCCCGAAGGCCTTCCTGCTCAGGCAGGCAAAGGCATGCTTGTATCCCATTAAATTTCATTGCCTTACTGTTTAAAACCTTACGACCTCCCTAAGGGGAGATTTGATTATAATAGCCATTGTTTGTACCTACCTAAAGGTCTCTGAGGATATATCCTACCCCGGAGGTAAAATAGTAAATTTATTCAGTTCTTTCTTTTTAATAATATCTTTTCCCTCCTTGATCGCCCACGATACTGCCGGCCCGCTTGCCCCGAGATAGTTCGCGACCTCTGACACCGGGAATTGCAGCACCCGGCAGCTTATAAAAGTATTTTTTTTCCTGCATGCCGATCTTGGGAGGTCAGATAATAAGTTTACTTAACCCTCTCATGTAAGGAGACTTGATTATTTTATTCTGAAACTTATATTCCCTACACCGCCCTCCAGAATGGAGGCTTGTCTCCTTCATTCCAGGAGATTTGAATATTATATCCTTTGTCTGTACCAAATTATTTTAGCCTTTTTAGGCACCAGCTATGCCCGCCCCGAAATCAATCACCGATCTTGTCACCCGGTTTTCCGCGCCCTGTGTGCCTGTGCGGCCGGTCACGTAACCGGGGATCCGTCCCCGGAATGTTTTGCGGGGTTAATGGCTTTTTGTCAAGGTCAACAGGGGAAATGACGAGGAGGGCCGGAAGGCCGTGAACCACTTTTCAAAAAGCGGAAAATCTATTTTCCCTTTGCCATGCCCCCTGCCTATTTCGTCTACGCCATTCTTTGTTCCAACAATTCGGTTTACATCGGGCTGACAAAGGACCCGGCAACCAGGTGGGAGCAGCATAAAAGCGGCCACTACGGCGCGGCGTGGACAAAGCGGTATCCGCCGGTCAGGATGTTCTACTGCGAAGCGGTGAAAGGCCGCATCAAAAAAGCCATGGCCCGCGAGCGTGAGCTCAAAACCAGCACGTTCCGAAAAAAGTTGAAAAAATACCTGCTTACGGGCGAAGCGCCGGCGGGACTGAAACCGATAACGGTCCCTACGCGCATTTTACCCCGGAGGTAAATTTATAAATTTAGAGATGTCCTTTTTAGTTTTCCAATGTATCTTGGGACGCCTGCCTGCCGACCTGCCGCCGCCGAAGCGCTTTGGCGAAGGCTGGAGCATCGGCGTCTAAAGACCTTATAGGAATGAAAAATTTCATACTTAGAACGGCAGGCAGGGGGTTGTCTTATTTACCTTAAATCTCCCCTGCTCGGGCTCAGAAACTAAGTTCATCAAGCTGGTACAAACAAAGGTTAAAATATTCAAGTCTGCCTTTAGGCAGGCGACCTTGTCGCCCGCTTCTTGGTACCCACAAAGGCTACAATAATCAAATCTCCTGCCAAGGAGGTTGGTACCTACAAAGCTACAATAATTTGGTGCGATTAAAGGCTAACATAGTCAAATCTCCCACTGGTTGGTACCTACAAAAATTAAAATAGTCAAACAT
>CAISVC010000384.1 GCA_903888815.1 uncultured Fibrobacterota bacterium | reverse complement strand
GGTAGAGAGTATGGACGCCGGTTGCACCGGTGACATTACACGTCTTGTTTGTCCAAGTCTGCCAGCCGCCGGTTGGCGGCAGGATTTCGCAGTTCCCGATAAGCGTTCCGGTCTGAGAGTCGAGCCGCAGTTCAATGAAACCGCCGTTGCCGTAACTCGCGACACGGGCCTCAAAGCACTGGATGCCGCTGCTGCCGAAGTCCATATTTGAAAAGGAAATCCAGTCTCCAGCATTGATGTTAGCCACATCAGACCCGCCCCCGGCATCCGAGCAGGTCTCGGTAGTGACTCCGGATTGCCCGGAAAAAGATTCTGCCTGGGTGATATCCGTCGCAGGTGCGGCGAAGACATTGCCCGTCCAGAGAAAAACCGCCGCAACGCAGAAAATCAGACGACACTGCAGAGAAATCGTTTTGGGCTGGCTCATAAAATTGCTCCTTTGTATAGTGTTTGCGAGCTTCAACAGTATTAAGATAATAAGATAAGTAGTACTTCACTACCGGAGTGCCGGCCAGTATCCGTATTAGTGTCGTCGCTGCCGCGCTCACCGATACCGTATAAATATAAGCTATCAGGATCCTTTGTTAACAAAAATTTAATGATATAATTGAATAATTGAATATATTTATATATCAAAGGCAGTTATCTGGTGACGGTACAGATCCGTGAGTGCACCGGCCCATGGCGGGCATTGGCAAGTTCCAGCAGGTAGACGCCGTCCGGAATATTCCAGGTGCACGAAAAGCGACCGCCCGGCCACTGCCTGTTTAAAAGCTGCCGCACGAGCCGGCCCTTTACATTGTACAGGTTGATCCGCCAGGCGCCGGGGGACAGCGAAAAGGTGAAAGAGCGCATGGTCATAGCCGGGTCAGCCTGCAGCGATTGAACGCTGCCGCGGACCGCTGTGCCGCAATTGGCGCTGATGCCGTCGCTGCCGCCGACGAGATTCGTAACATTGGTCGTCCGCAGAAGAGTCTCGCTGCCTGTGCCCCTGACGCAATTGCCGCGCAGGGTCACGCTGTCGCTGGTGTTTATCCGCACCACCGGATTGGTGCCCGAAAGCTGCGGGTATATAAACAGGTTGTTTAAAACCCGAACGCCCTGCGCAGAGGTGACGTTCAGGTTTATCCCGGTGCAGCTGTCAAGGACATTACCGCTGATCTCAATATTTTTCTGGTCGCCGGCAGGGGCGTCCCATGCAGAAACGCTTATCGTTCCCTGCACCCCCATGCCGATGCCCCGCCGGATCGTATTGCCGATGATGCGGACGTTGCGCGATAATCCGGCCTGGTTCCACATGTCCCACTCGGGATAGAGCGCTATGGAGGGCTCCTGTATCCAGTCAAAGGTGTTGTTCTGAATCAATCCTCCTGCTTTGATCATGAATCCCCGGGCCCTTTTATTCCTGAACGTGGAGTTGGTAATGACATACCCGTTGCCCTGAGCGCTCGCATTGTAGATGAGCGTTCCGGCCTGGGCAGATACCGGCCGGTTGAGCGTGAGTGTCCCTCCGCTGATGTTCGTGACCGTTGCCTCAAAATTGACTCTATGGTCCGATGTCAGCGCCACCACCGTATCGCCGCGCTGCACCGTCTGCATGCCCGTGGTGGCAATGGTCGTGCTTCCGGAAGCTGCCTGCGTTATGGAATCGAACATGGTTTCTATCGCCACCCCGTCGTCGCCGTTATTTTCTATGAGGCAGCTGTCGATGAACGGGCCCTGTCGGTCGCTGGAGAAATGCATACCATCCGCGTGGAGCGTTCTCAACCGGGGCTGGGTCGCACCCGACGGTGTGGGGCCGAGGGTGATGCGGATACCGATATAGCTGTTGCCTGAGGAGAGGTCTTCCATGATGCCGAACCCCGGGGATGCGTATTGGGTGATATTCCGCAAAGTCACGCCGGTGCAGCGGGATACGATAATGCCATGATAGCCGTCCTGACTCGGGTAGTGATCGACCAGAAAATCCCCGATGACGGCGTTGCCGTAGTAGGCTTGTGTATTATGAAAGCGGAATACGCCGGTTGAAAGCTGATCAACCGTTGTGCCGTAGATCATGTAGATGTTTCTTTTAAGCAGCCGGGTTGTTTTATCGAACACTTCGATCCTGGTACCCGAGGGTTTTTCCACAGGATATCCCTGGTGGATCTGCACATCCACGTAACTCCAGTCGCTTGCCGCGGCAATAATGGTCCCCTGGGTGAAAACAAGGGGATTATAGTCTATTGTCAATCCGCGTATTTCAAGGTTCCGGCAGTTGGTGATGGTCATGGCGGTTCCCCTGGTAGTGCGTACCATGGTCACCCCTTCGGCCCTGACCGTAAAATTTATCACATTGTTCAGTGTCAGGGCACTCGAGGCAGTATAGGAGCCGGGGGTAATAACCACCTCTGAAGCGCCGCCGCTCACCGCCTGATTTATCTGATTCTGAATGGAGGTCTGACAGAAACCTTCTGCCACGAATAATCCGGCGATAAAAGCAACAAGAGCGAAATTTCTGATAGTTTCTTTGTGGCACATACATTGCTCTGCTAGGAATATAGCCTTCCCGGCTCAGTTAGGTCAAATAATATAGAAAGTGGCCTGTGGCTGCGAGTCAAGGTTAAAAAAGATGGACGGTTTTTTTTCCGCCCATCCCTTATTTCGGAAGCAGTACACAACGGATGAGATTTTTCCATAGGACGGTGTATATTTGACGATGTATATTTATTGACTATTTAAGCAAAATAGTCGAAAAGTCAGAACAGGACATTTGATGCTCTCCCATTCAGCCGAAAAAAAAGCCCATATTCTCGACGCGGCGCAGAAACGGTTCGCCCATTACGGGCTGTCGAAAGTCACCATGGACGAGATCGCGGCCGACCTCGGCATGAGCAAGGCCGCCCTGTACTACTACTTCCAGACCAAGGAGGAAATATTCAGGGAGGTGATCGCGCGGGAGCAGCAGGAGTTCATCGACCGCGTGGCCGTGATCATCGAAGAAAAATGCCCTGCGGCCGAGAAACTCCGTCACTATTTCGACCAGCACCTGACGTTTTTCAACGAGCTGGCCAACCTGAAGATCATCCAAGAGCATGCCGACGACGACTTCAATTCCCTCATGCGCGAGCTGTTCGGCGAGTTTTC
>CAISVC010000383.1 GCA_903888815.1 uncultured Fibrobacterota bacterium | reverse complement strand
TCCGCAGTATGGTCAATGGCGGAAAGACATACTATTCCATTTCCGAGGTCTGCAGCCAGACGGGGCTGGAGCCGTATGTTCTGCGCTATTGGGAAAGCGAGTTCTCCCAGCTGCGGCCTAAAAAGAACCGCGCCGGCAACCGGGCCTACCGCGAAAAAGACATTGACATCATCAAGAACATCAAACGGCTTTTATACGAAGAGAAATTCACCATTCCCGGGGCAAAAAAGAAATTATCCGGTTCGCGTTCCGCAGAAAGCGGGCAGGTCAAACTCGATCTTGCTGAATCTGAAAAGGGTACCATCAAGGATGTCAGGAGAGAACTGAAAGGCATTCTGGAACTGTTGACAGGATAAGAAATTACCCGAGCGTCCTCATTGCAATCGCGCTGATTTCCTTCGGATTCCCTTTGCCTCCGGTCGCTTTCATGGTCTGGCCGACAAAAAACCCGATAAGTTTTTTTTCGCCGGCCCGGTAACGCTCCGCCTCCTTCGGGTTGGCATCAATAACCGACCGCACGGCTGCTTCGAGCGTTCCGGAATCCGATATTTGCGCAAATCCCTTCTCTTTAATGATCGCTTCGGGATCCCTGTTTTCCGATTGCACCAGATCCACGACCTTTTTGGCAGCCTGGGCCGAAATCGTACCATCGGCAACCTGTTTGAGCAAACCGGCCAGCCGCGAAGGAGTAATGTGGAGCCCGGCCACCCCGAGCTTCCGCTCATTGACAATACGCAATATTTCGACCATAACCCAGTTCGCAACGGTTTTGGCATCACCGCAGAGTTTTGTCGCTGCCTCAAAATAATCGGCGACCGGCCGCATTGACGTCAGCACTTCCGCCGCATACGCAGTGAGCCCGTACCCTTTTTCAAACCTATGGCGTCTTGCTGCCGGCAGTTCAGGCAGTGTCGCACGAAGCGTCTCGATATGCGATTGCTCCACAAGAAGCGGAACTAAATCCGGGTCGGGAAAGTAGCGGTAGTCATGCGCATCTTCTTTCGAACGCATGAGCACGGATTGACCAGTATCCGGATCCCATTGATACGTCTGCTGCTCAATGATCCCGCCCGACCGCACCACATCGATCTGTCGGCCGGTTTCATACTCAAGCGCTTTTTCAATGCTCCTGAAGCTGTTCATGTTCTTGATCTCTATCTTGGTGCCGAGTTTTTTTCCACCTTTCGGCCTGACCGAGATATTGGCGTCGCAGCGCAGACTCCCCTCCTCCATATTGCAGTCGCACACGCCGAGGTATTCAAGAATCTGTTTCAACCCGGTGAGATAGGCATGCGCCTCAGCCGGGCCGCGCATATCCGGTTCGCTTACGATTTCAATGAGCGGCGTGCCGCACCGGTTAACGTCGAACAGCGAATCCGCGTCCTGATCATGAACAAGCTTCCCGGCATCCTCCTCAAGATGGATACGCGTTATGCCTATCCGCTTCTCCGTGCCATTGACAATAACGGAAATCGAGCCGCCGCTGCAGAGCGGCATGTCGTACTGGGAAATCTGGTACCCCTTGGGCAGGTCGGGATAGAAATAATTCTTACGCGCAAAAATCGACTTTTTTGCAATGGTGCATCCTACGGTAAGACCCGTCCGTATGGCCATGGCAACCGCTTCGCGGTTTAAGACCGGCAAGGCTCCCGGCATGCCCAGACACACCGGGCAGCCATGCGTGTTCGGCTCGTCGCCGAACGGGGTAGTGCATCCGCAGAACAGCTTTGTCTTTGTCAGGAGCTGGGCATGCACTTCGAGTCCGATAACGACTTCGTATTCCACCGCTTTACTCCTTCTTACTTTACCACCACGCGATATACCAGGCCCTGCCGCATGAGCTTACCCTTGCCGAAGCTTTCCGCCTCTTCGCGCGATTCGAAATTTCCCACCCACACGCGGAAAAAGGTGCGTTCGTCAACAATTGCGGAAACACAGGTGACCTCCTTGAACTTTTTCGCCAGTTTTTTCGCAAGCGCCTGCGCCCGCTCCTTTGACCCGAACGCGCCAACCTGCAGGCTGAAGGCGGAGTCCCTCGCGGCTTCAGCGGCAGCAGCGGTTTTCACCGCCGTATCCCTTCCACCGGTCTGAATCTGCTTCCCTGATGCTGCAGCAGCGTTTGCGGGTTTCGCAATCGGAATCTCCCGTATTTTCCGGAGCCGTTCCTTTTCAAGAATTGACGGTGCATACGCGGACAGCTGCTTATCGTATGCTGCGGCGGAATCGGCAAGCCCCAGATGTCTGGCGCATGCCAGCTTGCCGAGCAGTGCCGGAATCGACCAGCTGTTGCCGGACGAAACCGGAACCGCCTTCTGGAAAAACGCCATCGCCTCCCGGAACTCATCCCGTCTGAGCGCGAATTCGCCCAGCATCACTTCGGCCTCATGACAGTATTCAATTCCACCCCTGTCGGCGACCGGCGTAAAAATCCCTTCGGCTTCGGCAGTATCACCGTTTGCCATGGCGGCAAGTCCAAGCCGGTAGTGAAAGCGACCCGGCTCTTTTTCAAACCGGGACGCTCTTTTATAATAGTCAATCGCGGTTTCATATTCACGGAGCGCAAAGGCGATATCGGCCCGGTATCCGGCGGCTGCTTTCCTGATCGAATCAGGTACCGTGGAATCGACCGACATTTCCTCATACATCCGCTGGGCAGTTGTACACGGTGCTGCCTGCGCGGAAGATAATCTCGTTTCAGGGTTGAGCGGCAATCCCGGCGATGATACGGCATTGCTGTCAGACACTGCTCGTATATCTGACGGAACACCGCTGATCAACAGCAGGATAGACAGCATGGGTATTCCGTACCATACCGTTTTTGTATTCAACGTGAACTGCCCGACACTCATTCGAAAGCGTTCCATGTGCATTACGGTTATTCCTCTGTCTCGGCCGGAGAAAACCGGTCGTCCACCGATTGCTCTGATCGCCCGGTCCCGGGCCGTTCGGCAAGCTGCTGTTCAAGGTCACGGATTTTTCTGTTTTTCCTGAAAATCTCCGTCCTTGTGCGGATAAACGTATACAGCGCCTGCATTATGCCCAGACCGAGACCTGCGACAAAGGCACCTAACACATATATATACACCGGCAGCTGCCACGGTGTTTTGTAGGTAAGGATCTGGACGCCGACCTTCGGCCTGAATTCCGGCTGTATGAAGGTTAAAACAAGTATGAGCGCGATGAAAAAGGCTACAACAAACAGTAACAACCACGATACTATTCGCATGCTTATATCCTTTCCGCAATGATCGTCATGCCGCTCGAACGGACGGCGCGTACCTGTAAAATCGTTCCTGCTTTCATATCGATGCAAGGAATGAGTATCCGCTTGCACCCGCGGTCTTGTCCTTTAAGAAACTTCGCTCCCCGCTTTTCCACCGGACCGTACGCCATCATTGCAAGGGTCCGGCCGACCATGCTTTCGTAGATGCTTCGCGTGATTGATGTCTGCAATGTAATGAGCCGGTTCAGCCGCCCTGTCTTTGTCCCGCGCGGCACATCGTCGTCAAGCTTTGCAGCTGCCGTGCCCTGCCGCACCGAATAGGCGAACATGAATGCTGCTGTAAAACGGACCTGCTCGACAAGCTCCAATGTTGACGCGAAATCCTCTTCGCCTTCCGAAGGAAACCCGACGAGCAGATCAGTCGTTATGTCGGCATCGGGCAGAAGCTTTCTTATCATTTCAATAAGCGTGCGATAGTGCGCGACGGTATACCGCCGGTTCATGAGCGACAGGATCCGGTCCGACCCTGACTGCACCGGCAAGTGGATATGGCGGCAGACAGCCGGTATTCCGGCAATGGTATGGACGAGCTTTTCCGAAAGGTCTTTCGGGTGCGAGGTGGTGAACCGGATCCGCAAAAGCCCCTCAATCGCGGCAACACGCCTGAGCAGATCGGAAAAATCGTTACCGTTATCATTGTAGGAGTTTACATTCTGACCCAGAAGCGTTACCTCGCATACGCCGTCTTTAACCCGCTCACTGACGGCGCGGACTACGTCGTCAGCAGGAATGGACGTTTCCCTTCCGCGGACGAACGGCACCACGCAGTAGGCGCAGTAGTTGTCGCACCCGCGCATGACCGGAACGAATTCGCTCACACCCCGCGCCGGGTGAACGGGGTTTACGGCGGCCGCATGTTTTTCTTTGTCAATATACCGTTGCACGACCGCTTCCGCGTCAACCAGTTCCGGCGCGCCGATGACCGCGTCGATGCCCGGTATCGTTTCTTTGAGTTTTTCGCCGAACCGCTCGGCCATGCAGCCGATGACCCAGATACGCATTTCCGGCCTCCGCGTTTTTACCGCGGCGAATTCCGCGATGCGCGCGCGCGCCCGGAGCTCCGCGTGTTCGCGCACGCTGCACGTATTCACCACGATGAGGTCGGCATCCTCGGGGGCCGGAACCGGCGCATAGCCGCGCGCTGCAAGCGCGCGCTGCAGCGCATCGGAGTCGGCCACGTTCATCTGGCAGCCGAAGGTCTGGAAATATACGGAGGGCATAAAAAGAAAAATAGTTTCTACGGGGAGGCCGGAGCGGCGAACTCCAATTTTCCCAGAATCAATCCTCCCATTGCATGATGGTCATTTCATTCAGGTAATCAAGTGTGATGCAGAAGTGGCGGAGGAACTCCTTGACGCCGAGCAGTTGCGGGCACGCATCATGATCTATGCACTCGAACAAACTTTTTCTACTTATCCATACTGTTCCATACTGTCCGTTCCAGTGACGTAGGATGCATGAGCTTCAACGAAAAGGTATGCATCCAGGTACGGACTTCACGACCTTCAACACCTGTCGTTATCGTTGATTTCACGCCATTACCTTTGAGATTATGGCCGAGTATTGCAGCAATACCCCCTGAAAAAAGGCAGGTATCAGCACCCGTATCAACGAGACAATACCAGAGAATGTTTCTCTTCGTCCTGGGATTGGTAATCGTTATAGGCAAGTATGGCCCCGGCGGTCTGCCGGGTGGAGCGAAAAAAGGATAGCGGTACCGGCACATGTCAGAAAATGTACTTCTTTCCCTTCGGCGGGAGATACATCATCGAAAAACGTTTCCCGCTTTTACCAGCTTTTTCCATGACGGTCTTTGCCGTCCGGCCTTCCGCGACAACGGTACCGCATCCGCGCGTATCTATCGCGACAAAACGGGAGTTCGCATTTCTGGTTTTAATATGTACCGCCTGCGACATGCCATTACTCCTGATGAAGGATGAGACGTATCGTTTACTCGTCTCCGTTAATTAAGAAATTATATGTTTGCCGACCCCGTGCGCCAATCGCCTGAAGAGATCCGGCGGGAGAAGGCCAATAATCCTGTCTAAAGACCTTCTTAGGATGAAAGATTTCATACTGAGAACGGCACTGAAGTGCAGGGCACACAACTCATTTCTTTCTATGTCAATCGGTCACACAGGCTCTTTTTCTTCAAGGAAAATAAAAAATGTTTCAGGCGCCGCCGTCTCACGGCTCATGCTTTGCACCGGCTTCGCGCACGAAGCCGGCAACCGGTGACCGTTCGTCCTCGTATTCGGCGGGCGTAAACGTCACGATGTCGAAAGGCATACGGAAACGTCCGACCGCCGCGACATGGAGCGGTGCGACCATTCTCGCCCGTTCGTAAATATCCCTGTTTTCGAACGAGCGCGACAGTATCGCGATATCGACGTCGCTGTCCGGCCCCGGATTCCCGCGTGCGAACGACCCGAAAATCAGCACCTTCGCATCAGGCAACCCGGAGGTACGGAGATATTCCTTAAAAAATGTTATGATTTCCCGAATTCCGTTTTTATCCATAAAAGAAAAATGTTAAAAAAACTTTAAGAATCTTTAAGAATCGGTTATAAAATGTTAAAAAAACTTTAAGAATCTTTAAGAATCGGTTATAAAATGTTAAAAAAACTTTAAGAATCT
>CAISVC010000382.1 GCA_903888815.1 uncultured Fibrobacterota bacterium | reverse complement strand
GAGCCGGTCAATCAGGCTTTTCAGGAATAGGTTAATCTTTTCCAGTTCCTTTTTGCTTTGAGGTGAAGGTTCTTTCCTGAAGTGTTTTTCATAAGGATTGATGTCTTGTTTGGCATTAAGGACCTGCTCTGCAGCAGAAAGCATTGCAGGCGTGACAAGAATGTCTGGATTCAGCGGGAAATCATTGCCTCGCTTGTTTAAAACAGCGATCAGGCTGTCGTATCCCCGCCTTGTCATTGATGTAATGATGAAGCGGTTCTTTTTTGTGTGGTAAAAGCATTTAGCGAAATGCGGAAACCCATGCGGCATGACTCAGGTTTGTAGCCCAAGGCTACCTTGGAAAAAATGCGTTTTTCAGCGGTTTCCTCCTGAATAATTAAATAAAATCCTCCTATCGCAACTTCATTATCTCATTAAAAATCAGGCGGAAACGATAAGATTGCCCTAAACGCCATAGAAAGTGTTACCAAAATGGTTTCCACTTCAGGAAGGCGGCCTGACGGATGGTATTTTTTCATAGCACGGGATCCCGGCGGCCCGATCATCATAATGTTCAATCAAATAACCAATTTAATTATTTCTTAATCACAAGATCTTCAACCAGTCCTTAATCATTCGTTTGCTGGATTTGCATGTGACTTTTTTCAAAAACTGCAAAAGCTTGGACTTCCGCTTTGTTGCAGGTTTTGACGACGGTAAAATAAAAAGGGTCACGGCTTAATTTCAAGACCGTGACCCTTTTAACTAAAAGTGTACTTAAGATTCAATATCGAATTCGTTTATTTTCGAGTTGATACGATCAACCATTTTCATTATATCAGGCATGTGCCCGTACTCTTGCCTCAATTGTTTGGCCTCAGCGCGAAATTCGCGTATATGTTCATTGATTGTTTTTTCCGGTTCTGCCATTCGTCGCTCCTCTCCATCGGCATAACCATCAATGATGTCGTTTAAATCCTCCTTGTTGGGTGTCCAATCAGTAAGATCGAGCCGGTTGTATGATGTGGCCGCTCGCGGTGCTGCCATACCCCATACTGCCGTGACGGTATCCGCCAACACCACCAGCCACCATTTGCCGTCACCGGTCGCGGCGGCAAATTCTTTTTCCGTTACATATTTACGCTGCATTTTTTGCCTCCTTTAAAATCTGATATCTTGTTGCATTGATGCAGTTTGACCAATCACTGACCTTATCAGCGTCAATTTGACAAATGACCTTTTTTTGCTTACTGTTAAAATTTTCCCAAGCCGCTGCGAGACGCAAGCAGGCCGCAACGTCGCCGGAACCTTTTTTCAGCCACTCCCATTGGTCAGGTGTGGCAACTAACTTTATCTGACTTTTTACGAATATTCCAGGGTAGCGAAACATAATTTTGTCGGTGCTGACCAAACCGATACATACCCGATAGCCTCTCATTTTGCGGTGATGATTTGCCTCTGAATCAATAATCCATTCACCTGGATCAAGTTCTAAGTCAGCCCCGTTTTTCAAAAACGGCAATCTTGATAATGATTGCTTATCATCAAGATCGATCTCGTTCCGGAAAAAACCAGCGGGTATACGCTTGCTCCACCATTGACACCTCGAATCCTGCGGTTCTGCAATGTACGTTACACTCATACTCTACCTCCTTTTGTTTTCGTAAGCTTTATCGCTTACGTATTATTATATAGCACGAAAAGCCTATCACGATAAGTCATTGATAATTCATCAATTGTAATCCTATCACGGCAAGTCCTTGATAATTCATCCTATCACGGTAAGTTCTTGATAATTCATCAATTCCGTTCCGAAAAACTAGAAATTGTTTTTCATACACGGGGCACTCGTCCGCGCCGGAGACCGTACAGCCACTGCCTAACCTGCCCGCGGCCTGCCAAAAAATCAGAATCATTGCGCTCAGAGCCGGAAACGTTATGCAATATCGCGTCACGCTCGTAAATCAACCCGTCAACAAAATTCACGTTTACAAATTCTTGTGATTTACAGACATCTATTTTTTCATTGATTAGCTGTTCCAGACGTGATCGTAGTTTTTCAGGTATGGATGAGACATGACCATCCAGCAGCGTCAACACGTTCCGACGTTCCTTTGCCGTCAATCTGACCTTTTGGTCATTTATAATAATTTTCAGTTTCCGGTAAAACCTACAAACAGGTATACGTGGAGTAAGATCAAGGCGGTAAGTCCAACGGGCCCGCCTGTGGATTTTCAAAAAAGAGGCCAGGTAAAATAGCGTAGCCCCGCCTGAGATGGTTCCTTGGAAACCGGTTAGGCCGTTTAATCCCCCAAAACGCAAAAAAAAGCATAGAAAGAAGCTGCCCGCCGGCGCTCATATTCCTATCACTGGAACCCACCAGTCTATTTAATAATGTTTTAATATTTTTTCCGAAGCTGGAATAGACCTGTTTGGCCGTATAAACAAGGATACTCATCTCAGGAGGAACGAATGCAGATCGCCATAGTCAGCGCCCTGCGGCGGATCGCTGGAGTGGAAGCCGCCAGTGAGGACGAAAGAAGCAGGAAAAAACTGCAGGAAATGAAGCAGAAATTCATCCGGGAGATGAAAAAACAGCCGCTCCTTGTGCGTATAGGCCCGGAAAATATTTGGGACGATCTGCAGAAACACATACGTGACGAAGTAAGACGCCGCAACAAAGCGGCCGACGATACAACCGAACGGCGGCTGCAGGAGATCAGGCGGGAATTCATAGAGAGTGTAAAAAAGAGCTTTCTGCTCACGGATTTGAATCCGGAAGAGCTCTGGAACAGTATACAGAACGACATCCGCAGGGAGATCAGGGAGCATCCCGGCGAATGGCGTTCGGTTTAAAAATGCCTGGGAACTTTACAATTAACATACGCCCATCTGATTGGAAATCGGTTTAATACACACTTCACATTTAACACAGGAGATCTGCTTTATGTCAATGGAATTATCTGATGAAATCCTAGGTATAGGAAAAAGTAATCAAGGAAATGTGCTGTTCGAATGGAATAGTTCGGAACTTCGGCCAGATCGATCACCGCGAGGCGTTCCTTTTGAAGTTAATTGCCGGCAAGGATCAACCAAAACCATGGGTGATTCGGAGTGTGGTGGTTGCCCAAATCTGTACCGAGGAATTTGCGTGATGAACAATCAGGAAAAAATCATTAAAACAGCCGTTGTGCCTGTTTACGGCAATGAAATCAGAGCTTTGCTATGCGACCTTGTGTTTCAAATTTTAAAGGGAATGCCTTATATAGAATTAAAAAATTATTTGCTATCAAAATATACCCACGACTTTCTTGCCGAATTAATTGATCCACTGGCCAAGTGGTTAAAAGTTCCCGGTTTGCTTGGAATGCTTATTATCGATACTGAATGGTTTGATGGTTGTTCGGCAACGGCTAAAAAAATTAAAGGTCTCCCATTTTCACCTTCATGCGTCAAAGAAAAAACAGCCTGCGATGCATGCGAATTTCGCAGGATCGATCGCTGTGGCCTTCTTAATAATAGCAGGATTCTCAGAGCTGGGGACACCATCACGACACAAGAGGTTAACCGCCATATTAATGAATTGCTTGCAAAAAAACACATATCGCAAACCGTGGCGAAAGAATGTCAAACGATTGCTGAAAAAAGTCCTATTGCCGGGCTTGCAAGAGCAGTAAAAGCAGCTCGTGATCCGCGGTATTTGGTTAGTGAATCAAATTTAATTCAGGATCTGCACAATCTCGGAGATACCGTTGAAGATAAAAATTTATTGCTATTTGCGAATGAGCCGGAGGAATCTAAGGAGATCAAACAAATGCTTTGGGGATCGGAAATGAAGGTCGAAATTGATCCCCCGCCACAATTTGAAAAAATCAATTACGTTCAGACGCTCCAAAAAACTGCCGGGATTGATGAGTTTCTATCAATGGATAAAACATAATGCAAGATCTGATGGCAGCTTGGAATACTACGAATTTCATCTACTATCACCGTCGTGTAATTTGAATTTCAGGTTTTAAGAGGTATCTGCTGGACATTGGGGGACTGAGAGTTGGTATCAATATCGGAATATAGGCTCCAAGTGCACTGTGCTCTATGATAGGTAGTAAATGGGTACACCAAGCAGGTATTTTTGCCGTGGTGAGGGCATGGGACAGGAACCGTCAGCGAGGGGCATATCGTTGACGGTACGTCTTGTCAAATCGAACGAACGACTCCGAAGCGCCAGAGCTTCGGAGTATCCACATTACCCCTACCCGGCCTTCCCCCGTAGTTAAGGGGAAGGCGAAAGGGGTAACAGTCGAGGCAAAGCCCCGGCTAAAACCGGGCCGATCGAGCGGCCTCTTCCTTATCAATATTGCACCGCAGTTCTTCCCTGAAAGAACGCTCGATCGGAATCATCTCGTCGGGCTGATCCGAGGCGCCTCCGACGTAAAGAGGATGAACCCCGTTTTCGAAGGCGGTTATATCCGTCGGCGTACAAATAAACAGCGTGCCGCGGGACGCCCGGGCGCACAGCGACTTCTCAATCCAACCCTGCCGGTCATCACGGTCCTTTACTAGATAGTGACGCACTCGAGCCTCGATCACCATCAGCCGGTCCCCGGTCGAAACCGTAAAGAGCGGCCTCTCAGATGCCTGTCGGGTTTCATTCCTGTAGACGCCAACAGAGTCCATTCTCGGCATCACAATAAGCTCGGATGCGGCTGGACGTCCCAAGAAACAGCAAATAATGGCAATGGCAGTATAGTGTATCGCCCGCATATAAAATCCTCCTTTCTCGTTTCCGTTCAACGGCGTTCCGATCTATCCTGATGGAGAAACTCATCTATAGTATGCGTACGCATTTGCCTTTTTTCGATTGCCTGTTGCACCATACACTGTTCCAGGGCCTCATCAGCCCTTGCTTTGAACGTACCGTTCGGGAAATGTTCGCTCAGATACGAATACCAGTCGAGCGCCCGGCCGCTGTTTCCCCCTTGCAGCCTGAGTTTCTCGGCATGGCTGAAAACACTCCGTTCCAGACGAACGGAAGGGTCGGCGGAAGGCATCAGGGATAGAAGTACGCTGTCGGCATTCGCGGCCATTCCCCTGGCCCAGTATGCGGCGAGCAGGGTATCAAGCGACTCGAAGGATCGAGGATCATAGGGAAAGCGCGAAAGGTACCGGCCCACGATGTTCCGCGCTTTCGTCAAATCGTGAAGCTCGCCGATGGCAAGGTTCGCCGAACGATAGAGCGCCTCTGCCGCGTGATCGTTGTCGCTTAAAGCTACTGTGCTGTCAAGCAGCGCAAGCGCACTGGCTGCATCGCCCCTGCGCCGGTACTCCCGGCTGAGATCAAGGAGCAGTTCGCCGGCCATGCTCGAATTGCGGACCTGGTAGACAAACCTGAAAACCAGAGAATCCATTGTCTGGTCCCCGGCCGCAACAGCATGGGCAAGCGTGCGAAATCGCCGGTTTATTGAGTCCGCGCTCACCGTCAGCCCGGTGCGTGTAAAAGTATTGTTTTCCCATACCCCGTTATCTTCCAAGAAATCATGGAGCAGATTGCATTGGGATTGCAGCATGGCCGAGGTATCTCCCGGGACCAACGACCGTTCCCGCCTGGTGATTCGGGCGCTCATGCCGGCGGGAACGGTAATGAAGGAAGTATCGTTATTACGCCTTGATCGCACGGATCCTTCCAATACCGACAGTACCGTCGTTTCGTCGTCTACCGTTAGCCGGAAAATGGTGCCGGTGACCCGTATCTCTGAGGCGGGCGTGGCAACCGTGAAACATCGGTACCTGTTTTTTTCCACCGTATACAACGCCGTGCCGCTCTGCATACTGACACCAATGGCGCTGTCGAGATGGGAAGTTATTGAAACCGAGGCGTTTTTTTCAAGCAAAATCGCTGTTTTCGGGCCGATGCGCACGATCCCGGCGCGGGTATCCGGTCGCATCGGACGGGTATCGGCCCGCTGGGCACTGTATATTGTCAGTGAATCGAAAATTATCGAGGTGCGGCGCTCCGATAGCTTTCCGTCGGTGGCCGGCTGCATGCTCGCGGCACCGTTGCTCACATGGCTGATGGCGACGACTTCAACGAGGTGTTTTTGTTTTGATATACGGAACACCCCCAAGGCGGCGACACCGGCAACGACTCCGATAAGGCAGGCGGCGGCAAGGTAACGAAGCGGCCGTGGAAACAGCAGGTGTTTTTTCTGCGCGCTTTCCGTAAGCTCCGCCGTATGCGCCGCGGCAAAGGACTCTTCGAGGAGGGATCGCCACTCCTGCGGGGAAAAAATATCGGCGGCGGTGTTTTCGCCCTTCAGACCTGCGAGCGCAAACCACTCTTTTCCGGTTTCAAGTCCAGGAACGGCTTGTATCCCCCATGAAAGCATATAGAATTGGGCGTCAAGGGAGGTTTCCAGTTCAAGCAGACGGGCGAGTTCGCGGTCTCTCTTGACGAGAACGATAAAATCGGCTCTTTCCGGGCCCGGCATGCTTCCGGAGAGGAAACGATCGAGTTGTTCCTGCCGTTCGAGAGTATTCATGCTGTCCATCCCTTTGCGGAAAGCGCACCCTTGACATCGTCACGCGCCGCCTTGAGCTTCATGAAGACGTTTGACTCTGTGATATGCAGGACTTCCGCGATTTCTCTGCCCGAATATCCGCCGAAATAAAAGAGTGAAAAAACCGTTCTTCTATCGAGCGGCATCCTCTGCATAATGCTTCCGATGTCCGATTGAAGTTCCTTGGACGAGAGATGCGCTAGCGCATCAGGTGCATTGGGGTCGACGAGATCAATCGCATCGTCATACAAGGTACTGGTTCGCTGTCTGGTTCGTTGCTCGGACCGGCCATACTCTATGGATTCATTGAAGCAGATCCGGTAGAGCCAGGTGGAAAACCGGCATCTTCCCACAAACTGGTGCATATGCTTGATCACCCGTAAGAAAACACGCTGAATAACATCTTTTCTCTGTTCAGGATCGGATATAAAACGGCTCACAGCTGCAGCAATAAGCCGGCGATGGTCCATAAGGAGCACGCTCATTGCTTCGCGGTTGCCGGATTTGGCGGCGATGATAAGCTCTTCTGGGGTCATACTATAAAGTGAGACGGTTGATACGTGAAAAATATAAACGGTTATTCAAAAAAAAACGATTTAACCTGGAATTAAACGGTTGTGGACAACGATTCGTTTATCTTGGCATTTTTTAAAAACTTCTTATAAAATAGCTTTGAATTCTCGTCCCATGGAAAAATACCATCCGTCTTGTACTACTTCTGAAATAAGGGATGCCGACAAACCGTACAAGGACCCGATGTTAGCCGCCCACCGGGGTTTCATCGTTGGTGTATTGTGGCCGGACATGTCTTATGTTCTGGTATTAACACAGCAATTGATAGAAAAGTACCGATAATTAAAAAAACGCTCATTTTTTCTATCGACAGATCCAAGCTAGGATTGTGCCGCAATCCTGGCACGATTTAAGGGGGTGTACGAAGATAGAGTGATCTTGGTCATCCGGTGCATATTCCTTTTTTTTCTACCGAG
>CAISVC010000381.1 GCA_903888815.1 uncultured Fibrobacterota bacterium | reverse complement strand
TAATGGCTGATCAATCAATCTCGCTGGCTACCGGCGCAACAGTTGAAGGCAGATTGTTAGCATTCACCGCCGCGGTGACATTAGCCTCCAATACTATTGTAAAGCCTGCGCCGTAAAATGGTTGAACTTAAATCCCGATCTTAAATCTTAACCAAAAAGGAGTCCGTATGTTACGTTCAAATTCCATCATGTCCAGGTCCTGCGCGGGATCGCTGTTTCTCGTCTTCTGCTTGTTTCCGTCGATACACACGGTCAGGGCGGAATCCGATAGCGGCCGTACCCCTGTGTATTCGCCAGTAGTCAATGGCGAGGCATTGCGAGGTTTGAGCACCGTCGGCTCAGCAGAGTCCATGGGCGCGGGCCGTATTACGTTCGATTTTATGGCGCCGTGGTATAAGCAACGGATAGGATACCTCACTACGCCGAACACTGGAGCCAGCCTTTTTACCGGCGCCGGGGCTTTTTCATACGGTGTCAATCCTAATGTCGACATTTTCGGGTCCATAGTGGGATTCGCCTCAAGTAATTATAGCAACACCGCCAGGAGCTCCGGCCTGGGCACGATTCGTGCAGGAGCCCAGGGTTCGTTGCCTTTTGCGCGCAGCGCTTTTGTGCGTATGGGCGGCCAGGTGGCTCTTATCGGGGGCACGTCCCAGAACCAGATCAACACGTACAGGACCGATGGTTACAATTATTTCGAGACCCGTACCGGCTATGATTTTTTGGGTAAACTCATGCAAACGTTTCTGTCCGGCAGCGAAGATTGGGGCATTAAGTTGCATTTAAACGAAGCGGGAGTTATTAACATTAACAACAGTGAACCTGTTTTATTGCTCCTGGGCGCCGGTTTACAGGCAAACGCAGGCTGTGCAGTTCTTGGCGCGGAAATAAACTCTCGTACCAGATTCAACGAAATGTCCTTTGGAACCGATCCGCTGTGGTTCACCCCCACGCTCCACATTCGTACGCCGTATCAGATGAATGTCATGGTCGGAGCCGACGTTTCACTTTCCGCTGACCGGTCTAATGGCAATCCGCGGGCGCTTGAACCCTATCGTATCTTTGGCGCGCTGGCATTCTCATTTGATATGTTAAAAAGCAGGAGAAATGCGGAATTTGCGCAGAAGCAAAAGGCGGCGCAGGAGAAAGCGGCTCTGGAGTATAACGCCGCCCAGTCGGCGAAACAAGCCCGGTCACTCGCCATGAAATCGGCGGACGATTCCGTTGCGCTTGCCAACGAGAAGAATAATGGGCGTATGCAAATGGATTCCATGCAGCGAAAAGCCGACGACGACGCACGAGCAAACAAGGCTGCGGCCGACGTACTGGCGAAAAAGGCAACTGCCGACTCGCTTGCACTCATTCAGGCCGCGAGCAATCTTGCTCTGGAGAAGGCGAAGCGCAGCGACGCGGAAAAAAAGTTGCTGTCAACCGGTGAGCTGCTCCTTGACGCCGTGTACTTTAAGACCGGAGAGACGATCATATCCATCAATTCAAAACCGTACCTCAATATTATCGGCATAATGCTGCTCAAATATCCCAAATTGCAGATCGAGGTGGCAGGACACACCGACAATATCGGCGACAAAGATTACAATATCACTCTCAGCCAGGGCCGTGCCGAAGCGGTACGCAACTATCTGACCGAGGTCGCGCCTGCTTTAAGCTTAAGTTTGTTTTCACATGGATACGGAATGAGCATGCCCAAGGCGGACAACGGCTCGAAAGAAGGCAGGCTGGTAAACCGTAGAGTTGAGTTACGCGTTATGAACAAGGATGCACTGCAGGAGTACAACCGGTAGGGGGTAATTATTCATGGGATTTGATGATCGCGGCGCGTCTTCTTCAACTGCGGAATTTAGGATAAAACACATTTAATCGAATTAAGAAGGAGGTTACATTATGAAAAGGCCCAATCCTAAAACTATGATTATGGCAGTCAGCACGGGAGCTCTGTTTTTTCTTCTCGGAACCGTTGCACCCACGTACGCTAAGCAGGAGCAACACGAAAAAGATGCACAGCAGCCCCCGAGACAGGAGCAGCAAGCCAAGCCTGAACAGAAGCAGCAAGCCAAGGTACAGCAAAAGCAAGAGCAGCGGCAGGCCAAGGTACAGCAAAAGCAAGAGCAGCAGCAGGCCAAGCCTGAACAGCAGCAGCAAGCCAAGCCTGAACAGGAGCAGCAAGCCAAGTCTGAACAGCAGCAGCAAGCCAAGGTACAGCAGGAGCAGAAGCAAGCCAATCAGTCTTCACAGCAAGTGCAACGTGTTCAGCAAAGTGAACAGCGGGGCGTGTGGCAGCAGCATCGCGCGCATAGCTGGCAGGCCGAGCACCGCACCTGGCAGCAACGTGGCGGCTACAACGGCTACTGGATCCCTGAAGACCATTTCCGTGGCCACTTCGGCCGGAACCACCGGTTCCGCATCCATAGCCTCTCTTTGGAAATTTTTGGCGGGTATCCCCGCTTCCAGTACAGCGGCTTTTGGTTCGGTCTCATTGACCCGTGGCCGGAATACTGGTCGGACAACTGGTACGAAAATGATGATGTGTATATCGACTACTTTGGGGACGGCTATTACCTGTACAACCGCAGGCATCCCCGGGACCGGATCGCAATCACCGTCTACCTGAATTAAGGGATAATAGCACTACAATGAAAACGCGCCATTACTTTGCAAACATGAACATGAAAGGATAATAGTTATGCTTTTCACTATTGCTGCGGTTTTTGTAATATTATGGCTTCTGGGGTTGATTACTTCTCACACCATGGGAGGGTTCATCCACATTCTTCTGGTTATCGCCGTCGTAGTCGTCCTGGTGAGGATCATTCGCGGCCAGAAAATTCTGTAGCCATAAAGAAAACAATCAATCATTCATTTAAACAGGAGGAATTGTTATGTGGACGAAAACGTTACTGGTAATGGGGCTCATCACGCTCTTGGCTGCCCAGGCGAATGCACAGAGCATACGTCTCGGCCCGCAGCTTGGCTTTTATAAAGCCCGGGATGCCGACAACGGGTCATTCATGGGTGGAGTAACCTGTCGGTTGAAATTGACGCCGGTCCTTGGCGCCGAAGCATCCATCAACTATCGTCAGGAAAAATATGCGAATGACGCCGTGACGGTCCGCAGCTGGCCGGTGCTGGTAACCGGTTTGATTTATCCGCTCCCTGTTGTTTATGGGGCCATGGGCGCGGGCTGGTACAATTCGACTTTCGATTATAACCAGAGCAAGTACCCGTTGCTTATGCTTAAAGACGAGACAACACAGAAATTCGGCTGGCATTTTGGCGCCGGTGTGGAACTGCCCGTGGGTCCAAAAACAAAATTGACCGGTGACATTCGCTACGTCTTTCTGGATTATGATTTTAAAGCGATCCCTGGCAGCGGTGACCTGAAAAGCGACTTCTTTATCATCACCGTCGGGTTCCTGTTCGGCCTGTAAGCGCGCACTAAAAGGACCTGTTTTACACTTTATCGAAAAGGAGCATCTTTTATGAAACATTCTCTTTATGCATTCATCACGTTTGTTCTGTTCCTCTTCGCAGCGGGAACCATTGCGCAGGACCGCCACTTTGGACTCGGAATAATCCTTGGAGAACCGACAGGGATAAGCGCGAAGCTGTGGGTCTCATCGGCAACCGCATTCGATTTTGGTCTCGGATGGTCGGTTGGAGGAGACCGGGTCGGCAACTATAAGGGCGGATATAATGGCGGAAGCCGCGTTCACTTCCACATGGATTACCTCTGGCATTGGTTTGATGCCATTCATTCGTCCGAACGGTTCCCCTTATACACTGGTGTCGGCGGACGCATCAATACGGGCGCAGGGTATAATAACTCGATTGCTGTTCGCGGAGTGATCGGTATTGCATGGCTGCCGCGCCAGACCCCGATCGATATATTTCTTGAACTTGTTCCTTCTCTCCAGGTCGTGCCGTCAACAGGTTTTGGAATCGATGCCGGTCTCGGAGTAAGATATTTCTTTTAAGGCGGTCGTGGAGATCTTCAAACAGGTTTATGGATTGACCACCGAAAGGAGAACATTATGAATTCGTTATTGAAAGCAGTTGCAGTGGCGGCATTCGGTTGTTTGATCAGCCAGATGTGCGGCTGCGCATCGTCCAGCCTTGTCGATATATGGCATGATCCTTCTTTTCAGGCTCCGCCGCTCAGCAAGATGCTGGTTATTTCAGTTAGAAAGGATGCAACAAAGCGGCGCATCTGGGAAGATGCTTTCGCCGGCGAGCTTGCAAAGCATGGCGTGGCGGCGACATCGTCGTATAGTTTGTTCCCTGATGCACCCCCGGACACAAATCAGGTTATAGCGACGGTGCAAGCGAACGGTTTCGACGGCATTCTGGTTATTCTCAGGCTCCCGACGGAAACGAATAAGCAATATATTAAAGGGTATACATCCATACAACAGGATGTGCGTTCCAGCCCTTATAACAGCCCTAATAACAGCGCTTATTACAGCCCTTATTGGCAAAGATACTGGACTTATTATCGCGAAATAGAACATCCGGGATACGTCGACTCTCAAAAAGTCGCTATTCGCGCGATTGACGTCACCACCACCGGAAACGGCGGCCGATTGATCTGGAGTGCGACGAGCAGAACGCCCGATCCCGGTTCCGTGACGGATGTACAACGCGGGATTGCCGGCCTTGTGATATCTGAGTTGACGCAGCGACGTATCATCAGCTCCAAGAAGTAAGGAAGCGCCGGCCAGGCACCCGTTGTATCATGGAATTCAACGTGGTAATCCGTAATCAAACTTAAACCTTACAAGGGTGGCTGTCGTCTTTCCGTGCGGTTATATCGTTGCACCTGATGGAGAGACCCTCCACCCTTATTATGGCGCGGCGGATTCAAGTATTGCCCTTGCCACGGGCAGTATCCGCGCTATGCTGGAATGGCTTGAACAAAATGGATAAGAACACCGGGAAAAAAGTATCAAGGAAACAATCAGATTTTATGATTGCACCTAAAGTGGCATTTTTTAAGGCCAAAGTCTGCCATATCGAATTATTCAATTCTGTAAACAATTATTTAACAGAGGTAGCCGATGTTTTTTTATTTATATCGCGCACGATTAAAGAAACTTTTTCCCGGGATTTTGAATTCAGGGAATTTTTGCGCCAGTGTTTTCAAATTGGATATAAATCATTACCGCTTATTTCATTGACCGGAATCATTATGGGTTTGGTGCTTACTATTCAATCGCGGCCGGTACTGGTGAATTTCGGAGCAGTAACCTTGCTTCCCGGAATGGTAGCAGTATCTCTTATCAAGGAAATAGGCCCGGTTATAACGGCATTGATATGCGCAGG
>CAISVC010000380.1 GCA_903888815.1 uncultured Fibrobacterota bacterium | reverse complement strand
GTCATCTGCCACGTCCATGCGTCGCTGTTGAAACTGCTGCACCCGTTCGTGCCCTTTATCACCGAGGAAATCTGGTCGCACCTGCGTGAAAAAGTGGATTTTGCGGCGGTGATCGACGCGGAATCAATCATGACCGCCTCCTACCCGGTCGCCGACAAAAAACTTGTCGACGAAACAATCGAAGGCAGATTCGCGCTTGTCATGGAGCTGGTCGTTGCGCTGCGCACGATCCGGTCCGAGAACAACGTGCCGCCGGATAAAATCGGCCGCGCCGTCATCATTCCGGAGTCTGCGGCGGACGCGGCATGGCTGGCGACCCAGGCGCCGCTCATCAACCAGTTCGCGAAGCTCTCGGATTCGGTCATCGATACCGCCGCGCAGAAACCATCGTTCGCAGGATCGGCCGTGGTGGCCGGCATGCACGTGTATCTCCTGCTCGAAGGGCTCATCGACCGGGACATTGAGATCGAGCGCCTGACAAAGGAGATCACCCGCGTAAACGGCCTCGTCGGAAGCACCAGAAAACGGCTTGAAAGCGAGGCGTTCGTATCGCGTGCGCCCGAAGCGGTGGTGGCAAAAGAAAAAGAGAAGCTTTCAGGCCTGCTGCTTACCGGAGAGAAACTCGAAAAAAGCCTCGCTTCGCTGAAATAAGTCTGCCTGTTTTATCATACGGGAGGCATCAGGAGTGTCGAGCGAACATCGGGGGCGCCCCCAAGGCGGGGGTCCCCAGAGAGCGAGGCATCTCCCTGATGGCTCCCGTATCTTTATTGCCGCAGGAGTCTTTTTTTTAGCATACGGGAGTCTTCAGGGTTGTTTGGCGAACATAGGGGCACACCTGTACGGTGGGGGTCCCCAGAGAGCCAGGCAACCCTGGAGACTCCCGTGTTTTCACCGCTTCCTCGCCATGCAGAAGAGGTAGCCGACGTAGCGGAAGCCCTCGAGCCGGTAGAACGTATCGATCTCCTGCTGGAAAGCGATCTTCACGCGGGGGTCGGCGAAATATCCCGTCGCGTCATCAAGCCGGCGTGCCATGTGGGCATAATAGTTGTCCCATCCGCTCGGCGGAACAAGGCTCATGAGGTGGACATCGAAACCGGCCTCATCGGCAAGCACCCGGTAGGAGGGTTCGGTCTCATAATGATATTTATCATCCTGAAAAATGGATCTCACCTCTTCGGGCGCCCTGTCCGACAGCAGGATCAGGTCGGAAAAGGCAAGCCAGCCCCTCGGCGGGAGCCACGATGCGGCGCGGCGCAGCCCTTCTTTCCGGGAAATATAAGAAAAAATTCCTCCCTCGGCCAGGATGAGGTCGAACGGCGTTTCCGGATAATCGCATTTCAGAATGTCGGCGGTTTCAAAGGTGATGAGATGGCTGACGTGGAGCCCGGCGGCGCGTTTCTGCGCGATGCCGGTATTCACGCCGCTTATGTCAACCGCGGTCACTTTACATCTGAACTCAGCCGCCAGCGTGCACGCCGCCTCGCCGTATCCGCATCCGATATCCAGGACTTTTGACGCGGGATTGATCCCGCTTATCCGCGCCGCGGCACGGGAAAATTCTTTTCCCGCCGGCGACGTGTAATTCGATCTCGGATCAGTTACCACGCCGGCGTCCTTTCACGCTACCGCACCTTGAGAAAGAGCGCAATGCCGATGATGAGGAGGACAATGGAAAGGATGTGAAACCGCCACATGATTTTCGACTTGATCTGAAATTCGCCGCTGAACCTCCCGCTCCTGCGCATTTTCATCTGAAAATGGTGGTGTATAGGTGCCATGAGGAAAAGCCGTTTCCGGGTCAGCTTGAAGTACCCGATCTGCAGCAGCACCGAAACAAACTCAAGAAGAAAGATGAAGCCGACGATCGGAAGATAAAAACCGGCTTTGGTGAAAACGAACATGATGCCGATGAGCCCGCCCAGCCCCACGGAACCCGAATCGCCCATGATGATGGTTGAGGGCGGAGCGTTGAACCAGAGGAAGGCCAGAAGCGTCCCGATGCAGGCGCCGATGAGCGGAAGAAGTTCCAGGAGCCCCGGAATGTGGGGGATCAGAAGGTAGGCGCACCATGCGCTGTTGCTTGACACAAATGAAATGACCCCCAGGAACAGAAGGCAGGTGATGACCGGCACGGCCGCAAGGGTGTCGAATCCGTCGGTAAAATTGACGCCGTTGGCGAGGATGGCGATGGTGATGGTCATGAACGGGATGAAGAGCCAGACCGGCATATACGGGAATTTTTTCGCGATGCTGACAAGCGGCAGGTTGATGGTTCCGTTGATATTGGGAATATATTCGTACGCCAGCACCGCGACAACGAGGGAGATGAAAATATACAGCGTCAGGCGCAGGGACGCCGAAATACCTTCGGCCTTATACTGGTAGTCCTGCCTGCTGATGAGCCCCCGCGCGATGCGGCGCTTGTTGACCACCTTGACGATATCGTCGATGGCGCCGATGATGCTGAAAAAAACATAAATAACGAGCGCCGAAACCACGTACGAATTAAACCGGACAGTGATGAGCGTTGCAGCAATGATGATAATAAGGAAAAGGATTCCCGCCGGCATGACCGGTTCGTTTTCGTTCGCCTGCGTCCTCAGTTCCGACGAGAACTGCAGCCGCCGCAGGTAACGGATATAGGGAGGAAACAGGAGTATGGCCAGGGAAAATGCTATGACGGTGGCCGCGCTCGCGCTGAAAAGACGGCTGAACAGCAGATAAACGCCGGTATGCTGGTAGAGGTATTCAAGGAGCATCGGGGAAAAAAATACGTTATGATCGCGGACGATAATAACTACAATGAATAATATGCAGCCTTCTCTTTTTCCCTGTTTTATTTTGAATGTGCTTTCCCTGATCGGATCGTAAGGAAAAAAAGGGGTTCAAACAATGTCCCAGCCGCTTATTCTTGACGGAAAAGCCCTCGCGAAAATAATCGAGGACAGCCTCCGGCCCCGCGTTGAAACCTATAAACGGAAAAACGGCGGACGCGTTCCGGTCCTCGCCGCCATCCTTGTGGGCGGCGATCCGGCGTCGGCAACCTATGTGAAAATGAAAGGAAACGCCTGCAGCCGGATCGGCATGGATTCGCGGAAAATTAACCTCCCGGAAACCGCGACCACTGCTGAGCTTCTGGCCGAAATCGACCGCTGCAACGAAGATCCCCTCGTCCACGGCATTCTGCTGCAGCATCCGGTGCCGCGGCAGATCGACGAACGCGCCGCTTTTGACGCGATTGCGCCGGAGAAAGATGTTGACGGCGTCACCTGCCTCGGTTTCGGCCGCATGGCGATGGGCGAACCCGCCTACGGCAGCGCCACGCCGGCCGGCATCATGAAAATCATCGAACACTATGAAATCCCCGTTGAAGGCAGACGGGCGGTGGTGGTGGGCAGAAGCCCGATCCTCGGAAAACCCCTGGCGCTTATGCTGCTCAACCGCAACGCGACGGTCACCATCTGCCATTCCAGAACGCAAAATCTCGCGGACGTGGTGCGGCAGGCGGACATCGTCGTAGGCGCGGTCGGCAGGCCGAAATTCATTCAGGGCGGCTGGATACGGCCGGGAGCGGTCGTCATTGACGCAGGATACCATCCTGGCGGCGTGGGCGATATCGATCTCGAAGCCGCGGTTCAGCGCTGCAGCGCGTATACGCCGGTTCCCGGCGGCGTGGGCCCCATGACCATTGCCATGCTCCTGTCGCAGACCATGGACGCAGCGGAGAAAAGGTTTGCCCGCTGACCGCTGAAGTGAAACCGTTCATAGAGCACTACTGAAACAATGGACTATCTTTTTTCGCTTCCCGCCAGCGTAAAAATCGCATCCGCCTTTGCCGGGATTCTCCTGCTGTACCGTCTGCGCGTACCGCTCGCGTGGGCGGTGCTCATCAATACGGCGCTGCTCATCCTTCTCACCGGTACCGGAACCGCGGGGATAGTCTGTCTCGTTCGTTCGTTCCTTCTGCCGCAGAATTATCTCATGCTGCTGCTTATCATACTGCTCACCTTTTTCTCCGATGCGCTTTCCTGCACCGGTAAAATGGAAAGCGCCACGGCCGCATTCCGCGGGGTATTTAAAAACCGGCGGGTCCTGGCAGCCGGGCTGCCGGCGATTATCGGCCTCCTGCCGATGCCGGGCGGCGCGCTGTTTTCGGCGCCGTTTCTCGCCTCGGTTGACGAAGAAGAAAACCTGCGGCCCGAACTGAAATCCGCGATCAACTACTGGTTCCGCCACATATGGGAATACTGGTGGCCGCTGTATCCGGGAGTCGTCCTGGCAATGCAGTACTCGGCCCTGCCGGTCTGGCTGTTTCTGCTGATCCAGCTCCCTTTTACCGTGGCCGCAGTGACGGGCGGCTGGTTTTTCATGCTCCGTTGTATTCCCCGCGGGCATCCGGGCGCCGAACGCCCTGCCATCCGTCTGCGCAGTGCGCTCTGGACGCTCTGGCCCATCGGCCTGCTGGTGTTCGTCTCAGTGGCCGCTTCTTCGCTCCTTCCGCGCGCCGCAGGGGTGCCTGCGGCGCTTGCGAATCTGTACGGCATGATAGGCGGCCTGATTATCGCGCTGGCGTTCGTTTTCGGAAACAGCATGCACAGGTTCAGAAAAAGCTGCACCATGTTCTTCACCACGGGAACATGGACGCTGGTGCTGATGGTGGCGAGCGTGCTTGCTTTTTCCGCAGTGCTGCAGATACCGGTGAACGATGCCGGCGCAACGCTGGTTTCGCTCATGCGCGATGAATTCATTCAAATGAGGATTCCCGTCATTCTTGTCGTTATTCTGATCCCGTTCGTTTCAGGGATGGTGACCGGCATCACGGTCGCTTTTGTCGGTTCCAGCTTTCCGATCGTATTCGCGCTCATCGGCCACCATCCCCCGCTTAATGTCCTGATGGCAACGACCTCTCTCGCCTATGTGTCGGGGTATATGGGCGAGATGCTCTCGCCCATGCATATCTGCTATGTCCTGTCGAATGAATACTTTAAAGTCCGGCTGTTCCAGACGTACCGCTATCTGATCGGGGCTGCGGGAGTAACGGCCGCAGGCGCGGCCATTTTCTGCACCGTTTATTATTTCGCCTTCAGATAAGAACAGGTCGTGCCTGAGGGGAGAGGAATCCTGCCGTGTCAATATTGATCTGCTATTGTCTTTTCTGTATATTACTGCATATGTTCCTCATTGAAAATACCTTGAAGGGAGGGGGACCATGTTCAAACGATACCGGTCAGCGCGGGTAATTGTTCTTATTTGCTGCATCGCATCTTTCTCACAAATACCTACCAGGGGGCTTGTCGCCTATTACCCGCTCGACAGCTCCGCTGTCGATGAAAGCGGAAACGGCAACGATGGAATAATTTACAGCGCAACGCCGACAGTGGATCGGTTCGGAAAAAACGGCGCTTATCTGTTCAACGGCGCTGCTTATATCGATTGCGGCAACGGCACTTCATTGCAGCTCACCACGGCATTTACTCTGGCTGCCTGGATCAGGCCGGAATCCTTGACAGGAGGCGAACAGAAAATCATTCATAAAGCCGAAAGTATCAATAGAGGATACGAGCTTTTTATATGGAACGACTCGCTCATGGGAAGGGTGGGCGGATACGGTACTATGCTGACGGCCGTCAGCCGCTGGGTGATTACGCTTGATTGGCAGCTTGTTGCATTAGTCTATGATGGCGCACGGGTGAAGCTCTACAGAAACGGGACAAAACTTTACGATTCGGCGTGCAGCTATCCGCTGGAAAATGCCCCCTATAATCTCGCGATTGGAAAGCGTACCGAGCGGAGCGCTCTCTATTTCAAAGGCGCCCTCGATGATATAGTGATTTATAACCGGGCACTGGCGGATTCGGAAATCCAGGTTTTATTTACAGCAACGGACTGGAATTTACCCCGTCCGGAATTGATCCCTATCGCTTCCCCGACGAACAACCGTCGTCCGGCATTTTCGTGGCATCCGGTCAAAAACGC
>CAISVC010000379.1 GCA_903888815.1 uncultured Fibrobacterota bacterium | reverse complement strand
GTTTCATTGAAATCAAGCGTCAAATCGCGGAAATCAAACAGGCGCACCCCCAGTCCGAACACGCAAAGCGGCTTGAAAAAACTCTTGAAGATCTCGATCTCCACACTGAGCCGATTGAGGTGAATACCACGTACTACAAGACCGCACTGGATAAGGAACGCGGGAAGAAATAAAATTATTTCATTATTTTTTCTACATATTTTGCAATTGCTAACGCAGAAGTAATGCCCGGGGATTCGATGCCGATGAGGTCGATGAAACCGGGCAGCCCCCTGTCGCTCTCGTCGCGGATCACGAAATCGCGGAATGCTTCACCCTTATACTGCAGTTTGGGCCGGATGCCGGCCATGTCAGGCGAGAGGTCGTCCTCTTCAATAAACGGAAACAGCGTCTGCACAGCTTCGAAAAAATCATGCCGGTGTGAACCATCAACATCATAATTGATCTCATTCACATAAAACGCGCTTGGGCCGAGCTTGAGAGCGCCGTCAAGGCCCAGGACCCCGTGGATCCCGAGGCTGATGGGCGTGGGCGCCGGATAAACCAGATGGGAAAGCTTTCCCCGGTGCCGGCCGGACACGCTGAAATATTCCCCTTTACAATAGTGTATCCGGCAGCCCGCCTTGTCCGGGTCGATGCCGGCCATGGCCGCGATCCTGTCGGCCGAAAGCCCGGCGGCATTGACCACTCTTTCGCACTGCAGCTCCATGAGCGAACCGTCGGCATCTTTCACCGAAATTCTATAGCTCCCGTTTACACGTAAGATCCCTGCTGCTTCACAGTTATAGGCAATGGTAACGCTGCGGTCCTGCGCGCGCCGCTCCAGCCGCTTCATGAAGGTGTGGGTATCAACAATGCCGGTAGTATCGCTCAGAATCCCGGCATGCGCCGGTACGGCGGGCTCGAGTCCGCTGATGCGCCTGGCATCGAGCAGGGAAAGCCCCGGAACACCGTTGGCGATCCCCTGTTCGTACAAGCTCAGGACTTTTGATTCTTCCTCTTTTGTCCGGGCGACCACCAGTTTACCGCATCGCCGGTGGGATACGCTGTTTTCGCGGCAGAACGCATACATGAGGCGGTTGCCCTCCACGCAGAGTTCCGCCTTGAGCGAGGACGCGGGATAATAAAATCCGGCGTGGATCACTTCGCTGTTGCGGGACGAGGTCTCCCTGCCGAACGAATCGCGGCGTTCAAGCACGACGATTTCACTGCTGCCGAGCGACAGCCGCTCGGCGACCGCAAGCCCGACAACGCCGGCCCCGATAATGACACAACCTGTTTTTTCCATTACGTGCCGTTCCGCAAAAACCGGCTATGCAGCCGGCGTGCCGCTGTTTACTCTCCCGTAAACTTCGGCGAATTCTCCGGCAAGGGCGAAATACCGCGGCTGCAGGTACCCGGGCAGCATGCGCCAGCGCCAGTTGCCGCTCTCTTTTCCCGGCGTGTTCATGCGGTTCCCCTCCGGAAGGGCGAGAATATCCTGAGCCGGGATGATGCAAAGCCGCGACGGCGACATATAGGCGAGGCGCAGGAACCGGTCGATAAACGTCGTTTCGGTGCAGCCGAGATACCGGGTAACATAGTCGCGTTCCTTCCGGTCCAGCCCTGCGTACCAGCCGCACGAGGTGTTGTTGTCGTGCGTTCCCGTATACATGATGCTGTCGGCATCGACATTGCACGGCAGATAGGGATTTTCCGCATCGCCGTCAAACGCGAACTGCAGTATCTTCATGCCCGGAATTCCCGCTTTCCGGCGCAGCTCCTCGACGCCGTGCGTGATCTCGCCAAGATCCTCGGCAATGAGCGGCACTGCGCCGAGCGCCTGCCGTACGCATCCGAAAAATTCCTCGCCCGGCCCCCGCTCCCACGTGCCGTTGACTGCGGTCGGACTTCCGGCCGGAACGGCCCAGTACGATTCGAAACCCCGGAAATGATCGAGCCGCAGGTAATCGACGAGCTCCAGCGCTTTTCTGATGCGCCGGATCCACCACGCATAGCCGTCCTGCCGCATGTTCCCCCACTGGTACAGCGGATTGCCCCACAGCTGCCCGGTTTCGCTGAAATAGTCGGGCGGCACGCCCGCGACCCGCAGCTGCTTTCCTTTTTCGTCAAGCTCAAAAAGCTCGGGATTCGCCCATGTGTCGGAAGAATCGTATGCCACGTAATACGGCATATCGCCGATGATGTCTATCCCCCTGCTCTTCGCGTATTCCCTGAGTTCGTTCCACTGGACATGGAACATGAACTGCAGGAATTTATGGTAGCGGACCGTCCGCCGCTCTTCGCCCTGCAGCGCATCGAGCGCGCCGGGAAAACGGAGTTTATACGGCGATTCCCATTCCACCCACGATTTGCCGCCGCATTTTTCCTTGATCACCGTAAACAGGACGTAATCGTCGAGCCAGGAACGCTCGCGTTCGCAGAAGGCGAGGAACTCTCTGGTGTCGCTGAAACGGCTGTACGCTTTTCCGAAAAGCCTGTTTTTTCCGGCAATGACTTTTCCATAGTCAACCGTTGCGTCCGAAAACTTTGGAAAGGCCTCCAGTTCCTCCTTGTCCAGTAATGCACGTGCGCAGAGTTTTTCCGGCGCGATAAGCAGCGTGTTGCCGGCAAACGAACAGAGGCTCTGATAGGGCGAATCGCCGTATCCCGTGGGGCCGAGCGGGCATACCTGCCAGAATCGCTGTTTATTTTCGGCGAGAAGGTCGATCCACCGGCAGGCGTTTTCGCCGAGGTCGCCAATGCCGAACCGCGACGGCAGTGAGGTCGGATGGAGGAATATTCCTGAAGCTCGATTCATAAGGGTCCTTGCGCGATAAAAGGGATAACTTTTTCAGCTATAAAATAATACTTTCAGCTGTTCCTTTTTCAACCATTCAACGGTTCAACCCTTCAGCCGTTTTGCAGATAGTTCCTGATTGCACTGATAACGTTCCCGGGTCCGAAGCCGCCTGACTTCAGGATCAGCGTACTTCCGGGCTTGTTGCTGGCGGCTGTACAGACCGTGAGACCGGGCGTCAGTTCGTCAATCGGGTACAGTATATTGCAGCCGAGGTGCTGACACACTTCGGCCGCCGTGTCACCGCCGAATACTGCCACATCCGTATGTGGCACGTGCGCGACTACGGCAGCAACGAGTGCCGCGATCCCGGCAGTGATGCCGGGCGGGTTTATCCCGGGTGTTTGGCTCCTGGTACGCGCGGTGGTCACTATCGCGCAGCGGTCGATGTTCAATCGTTGAACAATCGAATCCGCGAGCACCTGCAATCTTCCGTTCGCATCCGCCCCGTTGTTAAGCAACGCTGCCGGCGGCACAATAAAACAGGGTACTCCTTCCTGTTCCGCGTTCTCGACCTGGCCGAGCGACACCCCGTTCAGGCTGCCGTTTACCACCAGCAGAGGCTTCATGCGCGCAGCGCTCTCAGGACAGCGGCGCGCCGGTTTTAAAATGGCCGGTGATTGATAACGGGAGGAAACTGCCTCCGCAAAACCGGCAGCTCCGGCAACCGTTTCCAGGTGTCCGCTTTTGTCAAGAAAATCAGCGATAGCACGAAGGTCGGCGCTGGTTTCCGCGTCAAAGACAAAAATACCGTCCCGAAGCTTCCTGACGGTTTCTTTTGTACCCGCAGACAGCGGCCCGATAAGATGTACCCTGCATGAGGCCTGATGACCGAGAATCGCCGGGATGAAACTTTCGGTCATGGGTTCCCGCGGATCGCGCGCAAAACCGCTTTCGTGGAGCAGTTTGCCGCTGACATACTGATATCCGCTTTTAGTCGTCCTGCCCGCCGCCGGGTATGCCGGCACCAGCATGAGGCGGCCAGTGCCGGCCGCCTCCATGAGCGCCTCAAGCTCGGCCCCCACGTTGCCGCGGAACGCAGAGTCGATCTTTTTATAGAACCGGCGGCAGCCCTTCCGGCGTGCTCTTTTCACGACGGATTCCACTTTTTTATATGCTTCGCTCTGCGGAAGATGGCGGGATTCAGTATTAACCGCAACAACCTTTATTGATGCGTCGACGCGGCGCAGATCAAGTTCCGTGTTCAGAAAAAGCGCGGAGCGGATTCCCTTTTTGGAAAACTGCACCGCCGTGTCCG
>CAISVC010000378.1 GCA_903888815.1 uncultured Fibrobacterota bacterium | reverse complement strand
CGACAACAGCATCCAGAACCTGAACAGCGCCTCGTCACAGCTGAAAGAACTCCTTGATAAAAACAGCGGACATCTTTCGGCAATTCTTGCTGACGGTAAAGCGCTTTCGTCCTATTCGCTCACGCTGGCGGTAAAAGTGGATTCCCTGACGACGTCGATCCGGGGAGTGGTCCGTGAAATCGAAAGCGGCCATGGAGCGCTCGGCATGATGCTGAAGGACGATCAATTTTCCAAAGAACTCCGGCGCACGGTCGCTGATGTCGATACGCTGGTGAACGATGTGCGGAACGATGCCTTGAAACTGCGGATCAAACTGGGATTCGGAAAGAAGAAACAGTAACGGACCGCTATGATGGAGCGCGAAATCAAAGTCATCAATGCACTCGGGGTTCATGCAAGGCCGGCATCAAAAATCGTTCAGACGGCGAACAGGTTCAAATCGAAAATTTGTATTATCAAAGACAAAGCGACAGCGGATGCGAAGAGTATCCTTAACGTCATGATGCTGGGGGCTAATTTCGAATCACTGGTGACCATCCGGGCATCGGGAGAGGACGAAAAAGAAGCGGTCGATGCCGTGGCGGCGCTTTTCGAACAGAAATTCAACGAAGAATAAAGGACATCTCATGCGGGAAATTTCAATCGGGATCGTGGGTGCCGGTACGGTCGGCGGCGGAGTAGTGAAAATACTGCATAGGCGGATTGACAACATCAGAAACGAACTCGGACTGCCGGTCCGTATCGCACGGATTGTTGATAAAGAGATTTCACGCTTTGCAGCGCTCCCAGTCGGCGACGCCCGCTGCTCCGCGGATGTGCAGGATATTCTGGGCGATGACGCGATTCAAATCGTCATTGAACTGTCCGGCGGCACTACCTTTGCAAAAGAACTGGTGCTTTCAGCGCTTTCACGGAAAAAACATGTCATCACCGCAAACAAGGCGCTCCTGGCCGAACACGGGTCCCAGATCTTCGAGACGGCCGCAAAGGCTGGCGTTTCCGTATACTTTGAGGCTGCGGTGGGCGGCGGCATGCCGATCATCAAAGTGATACGGGAAAGTCTGGTGGGTAATGAAATTTTTTCAGTAAAGACCATCATCAACGGCACCTGCAATTACATCCTCACCAAAATGACGGCCGAAGGATCGGCTTTTACCGACGCCCTTAAAGATGCGCAACGCAAGGGCTATGCCGAAGCTGACCCGACGCTCGATGTCGGCGGTGTTGATACCGGGCATAAAATAGCGATCCTCGCTTCGCTCGTCAGCGGCGGTTATGTGCCGTTTCATTCGATCAGCATCGAAGGGATCACGACGATCAGTAAAGACGATATCGCGTTTGCCCGGGAGCTCGGCTATACGATCAAACTGCTGGGCATTATTAAGAAGAACGCTCCCGAAGGCCAGCTCGACGTGCGCGTTCATCCGGTAATGCTGCACGGCAACCATATCCTCGCATCGGTATCAGATGTTTACAATGCGATACTGCTTGAGGGCGATGCGGTCGGCCAGATCCTTCTCTACGGTAAAGGCGCGGGTGAAATGCCGACGGCGTCCGCGGTCGTAAGCGACGTTGTCGATGCTGCACGGAATATTATCGGTACCACTCCGGTCCGCATTCCCATGCAGTATTACAGCACCTCACGCAGCATTCAGGTCAAACCGATCTATACGGTCACGAGCAGGTACTGCCTCCGATTCACCGTCATGGACCGGCCCGGGGTTCTGGCCTCCCTTGCCGGATACCTTGGAAAAGAGGGAATTTCGCTTGCATCGGTCATGCAGAAGGAAGGGTTCTCCAAAAAGGGCGTGCCGGTCATTATTCTGACCCATGCGGCAACCGAGAAGAATCTCCGTACTGCATTAACGCACATCGAAGCCATGGATTATATCAAGGACCGCACGCAGGTTATAAGGATAGAGGATTAACAGAGTGACAGAGTGGCAAAGTGGCAGAGTTGCAAAGCAGCAGAGTGACAGAGAAACAGAGGTTCAGAGTGGCAGAGTAACGTATTAAAAAAAAGCAGACTTACTTTGAACCTTTGTACCTTTGCCCCGGTGCAACTTTTTATTACCTTTGTACCTTTTTTTATTTGAGACTATCATGCAATACATCAGCACACGAAAGAATCACGAACCGGTCACCGCTTCACAGGCGATAGCGCTCGGCATGGTTCCTCAGGGCGGACTGTTTGTTCCCGAAAGTGTGCCGCCGATCGCTGCGACCATGAGCTATGGCGAGCCTTATCAGGCGGTCGCGGAGCAGATCTTTACGCCGCTGCTCCATGATTTTTCCCGGGGCGATATGACGAACTGCATTTCGCGCGCCTACAACAGAACCACCTTTGATGCCGAAAAGGTCATTCCTGTCGTCCCCCTCGATGGCAACCGGTCCTTCATGGAGCTCTGGCACGGACCGACCGCAGCTTTCAAGGATGTGGCGCTGCAGATCATGCCGCATTTCCTTTCCGCTGCAAAAAAAAACATCGGCGATACTTCGCATACCGTCATTCTGGTGGCAACCTCCGGCGATACCGGCAAAGCGGCACTTGAGGGATTCAAGGACTGCAAGGGCATCTCCATTATCGTTTTTTACCCGCATGAGGGGGTAAGCGAGATACAGAAGCTCCAGATGGCCACTACCAACGGCCGCAATACCCATGTGGTGGCGGTCAAGGGGAATTTCGATCACTGCCAGAACGGCGTAAAGCGGCTGCTCGGCAGCGCAACCCTGCGCGAACTGTTCGGCAAACGCGGTATTGAATTCTCATCCGCCAATTCGATCAACTGGGGCCGTCTCTGCCCGCAGATCGTCTACTACTGGACCTCGTACCGCGCGCTCGTCGAGCGCACTATCATCAAAAACGGCGATACGGTCAATTTCTGCATTCCGACGGGAAATTTCGGCAATATCCTGGCCGGCTACTACGCGCTGCGCATGGGCCTGCCCATCGGAAAACTCATCTGCGCATCCAATAAAAACAAGGTGCTTGCCGACTTTTTTACAAGCGGCCGCTACGACAGCAACCGTACCTTTTTCCGCACCATGTCGCCCTCCATGGACATCCTTATTTCGTCCAATCTCGAGCGGTTCCTTTTCGAGGTGACCGGCCACGATGCGGCATTCGTTGACGACCGCAGCCGCTCGCTCGCCGACACCGGCGTTTTTACCGTTGATGCAAAAACCAGAGAGATTATGAAACGCATCATCACGCCGGGATGGGTTGACGAACCGGAGGTGTCTGCGACCATCGCAAAGATTTTCAAAGAGACCGGCTATGTGCTCGATACCCATACCGCGGTGGCGGTTGCGGTCAGCAACCGGATTCCTTCGGATGGCAGGCACACCGTGATCGCTTCCACGGCGAGCCCGTTCAAATTCAGCAACCATGTGCTTGCCGGCATGAGCGGTGAACTGCTTGATGACGAATTCCGCGCCATCGACCGGATTGCCGAACTTTCCGGCATTCCGGTCCACCGGGCGCTTGCGGGACTGCGCGAACGGCCGGTCCTGCACTCCAAGGTTATTGAGAAAACCCAGATGAAAGATGCCCTTCTGGAAATAATGGAACAAATCGCCGCATAATTCGTAATATTCCTGATGAAACCGAAATACGCAATGCTTGTGGGTGACGGAATGGCCGATTTTCCGATCCCGGAACTTGGCGGAAAAACTCCGCTCGCCTATGCCAATACCCCGAACATGGACACCGTGGCCCGGAACGGTACCATCGGCCTTGTCTCCACAGTTCCCGAAGGACTGCCGCCGGGCAGCGATGTGGCGAATCTCTCGCTCATGGGGTATGACCCGGTGCGCTATTACAGCGGCCGCGCGCCGATAGAAGCGGCAAGCATGGGAGTAGAACTTTTCCCTTCGGATACCGCCTTCCGCTGCAATCTGGTAACCATCGCCGAAGGCCGCATGGCAGACTATTCGGCCGGTCATATCGAGACCGACGTTGCCCATGAGCTTGTAAAACTTCTCAAAACGAAACTGGACGGCGCCGCCATTCGTTTCTATCCGGGCGTATCCTACCGCCATCTGCTCGTGATACCTGACTTTCCGGACGGCTGCAGCTGCACTCCGCCGCATGATATCTCGGGGCAGGAAGTAACTGCCCATCTCCCGAAAGGGCCGGGCAGCGACCGGCTCATTGCGCTTATGGAAAAAGCCAGGCCGATTCTCAGCAATGCACCGGTGAATACAAAACGGAAAAACGAAGGCAGGCTTCAGGCCACCGATATCTGGCTGTGGGGCCACGGCCGGGCAGTGACCCTCCCTACGCTGCGTGACCGCTATTCGCTCTCAGGTTCCGTAATTTCGGCTGTGGATCTGGTGCGGGGCCTGGGCGTCCTAGCGGGTTTACATGTCAGGCTTGTCAAGGGCGCGACAGGGTATCTCGGCACTAACTATGCCGGAAAGGTAGCGGCAGCCCGTGCCGCTCTTGCTGACGAAGATTTTATTTTTCTCCATGTCGAAGCTCCCGATGAGACTTCGCATGAAGGGTCGCTCCAGAAGAAAATCGCCGCCATCGAAGAATTTGATAAAAATATTGTCGGTGAAATGCTGAAATTTCAGAAAGAGAACGCGAATGTACTGTTATTGGTGGCGCCTGACCATGCCACGCCGGTTTCTCTGAAAACGCACCATGCGGCGCCGGTTCCCTATGCGGTATGCGGGCAGGGTATTCGTGCAGAAAATATCCCCGCATACTGCGAAGCTCTTGCACAGGGCAGACCGGTATATTCGGGGCCGGAGCTTTTCAACCGGTTTATTCATAGAATTCTTTGATCATAACCTATGGGCATCCGCATCATAGAAAAACCGCTGACTATTCTGTTCGACATTATTGCCATTAATGTCGCTTTTTTTTCTACGGTCTGGCTGCGGTATGCTTCACATTTTTTCCCCGAAAGCTACAACCCCCATATTGAT
>CAISVC010000377.1 GCA_903888815.1 uncultured Fibrobacterota bacterium | reverse complement strand
GTGCGATTTAACAGCGTGACATATTGTAATAACAAAAGCATTGTTCAATTATCGGATGCAATTGATTATCTTAAAAAAGAACGGCGGTACGTAGGAATTGATGAGGACGCCGCGACTCAGGAAGAAGGCGGGGGAATTGAGAGGACACAACTTGATAAAGTAGAATCAGAGGAGCTGCTATCCCATGCGCAGCAAGCACTGCTGCAGCTTCCCGATCGATACCGGCAGATGCTTTCGCTGTTTTATTTCGGCCAACTCAGTATCGGGGAAATAGCGGCTGTTACCGGCAGGAGCGAAGGAGCGGTAAAGGTGGCGCTGTTCAAAGGACGGGGGAAAATGGTCCGCTATCTCAGGAAACGAGGAATTTTTGAATCGAAGAAACTGTAAAAAAATCGAACCGCTGCTGTACCTGTTCGACGACGGCCTTCTCGAACCTGAAAAGGCCGAGGAAGTCCGTACACATTGCGAGGGGTGCGAAAGGTGCAGTGCGCTTCTCAGTGACATCCGGAAGACCGGTGAATTTCTGAAACCGGAAATTGAACCTGCAATCGTGCTTGCCCCTGAAGAAATCGATACCATTGTCCGTTCCGTATTCAGTGAGCGAGGCATTCGGGAACAGGTTATAGTCCGGTGGACGCCGCGGTCGTTTGAAAAGGGCCTTCTGGCCGTTGCTGCAGTACTTGTTGCGGCGATTACCTTATGGTTCACAATCCACCGCCTTGGCCCGCAGTTTCATGCAGATCACCTGTCTCTTGCGTCAGCAAATGATAGTATCGTGGACATTGCGAAAGGCTGCAGGATACTTGTCCGTCACCGCAGCGAAGTCGCTTTTGACAAGGTTACACCGACCGTGGTAAAACTGACCCTGCGTTCTGGAAACCTGCTCATTAAGGCTCAGAAAGAGATTTATGACACGATCGCAGTTTACTGTGGACCGGTGACGGTATTGGCGACCGGGACTATTTTCGAGGTCATCCGCGAAGCCGAAGGGGGAAGCGTGGCCGTTGCAAGAGGAAGTGTACGGGTATATACCGCAGAAGGCCACTCTGCCGATATTACGGTATTCAAGCAATGCAAGTTCCGCGACAAAGACACCGTGATCAGGAGCAGGGAACTGCCTCATGAAACGCTGCAAAGAATTATCCAGGGTTTTTCGCTTCTTTCCAGCGAGAAGGGCATTTCGGAATTCGAGAATGATTCGGTTATATCGCAACCGGAGCTGAAGCATAGACCTGTGGAAAAAACCTCACCTGAATCCGACACTGCCGCTGCTTTGCGAAATTATGCTATTATCCGGAGCATGATGGTAAAAGGCAGATACCGTTATGCGCTCAATGTCCTGCAGGAGCATGTGGTAAAGTATCCGTTCGATCGCGAACAGGTTTATCAAGATCTCGGCATCTGTTTTTTCAAAGCAGGACAGATCGACAGTGCTATCACGTTTTTCGAAAGTGCAAAACAGGTTGCCGCCACGGAAGAACAGAAGGAAACCGCCGAGCACCGTATCAATAAACTTATTTTTCTGAAAGGCGATTTCAGCGATGCTTTAAAAAGGATCCGTGGCTTTCTTGTGCGCTATCCTGACAGCCGGTGGCGGGAAAGCGAATACTTCTATTTGATCAAAACGGCCATTAAACTCGGCGATCTGCCCACTGCTTCGCGAACCGCAGCGTCGGCACTGAAGGAATATCCCCGCAGTTGTATTATCGAAGAGATCGCCCAGGAAATCGAACTCCATGCGCACCTTTACGGAAGGGACAGTATGGTTGCAAGCCGTGGTCCGCAACCGTCCCGCCGCTGAAGATTATTCCGGGCATTGAGTTTCTCCGCTGCCGACGGAATCCAGGCGGTGATTACTGACAGCAGAAGCACGCCCCTCATCCCGGTGCGGGATGAGGGGTATTTTTCGGTCCGGTTGATCATCGCATGTGTGAATCGATATTATTTTAACGTTTGCAATTTAAGCAGGGCTGCTGGTGTAAAATATATCGGTCCGCAGCATGCTCCGGGAAGCATATACTGGTTGGCATTGATGCCGTAACGGTCCGCATCGTTGGTCAAAAGCAGCGTTCCGAACACCTCGGTATTGATCCGGGTCACAAAACGGACTGTCCTTCCGGCCCAGTCGTTCGGTATACGGTCATTTGAAGAAAGCGTAATGAGCTTTCCGACGGATTCGTAATAATTCCACAGAACGTGAGGGCCATTGCCGAACTCCCAATATGCCTCGGCTTCCATCCGGCCCATTGACCGGTCAAAACTGTTCGTGAAAACGACATGGCCGCCGCTCACCGTCAAATCGCTGTTGATTTCGATAGTCAGCTGTTTCTCGATACCCAGCGGAGTGTTGTGCGGGTTATCGAGAATCATTCTGACGACGTGTCCCTGCTGATCGGTTTCAATGTTCCACCCGTCGAAATAAGTGCCTGCGGCCAAAATCGAGCCGAATAAAAGGATGCTGGTGCAGGAAGCTGCAAGGTTTTTTTTAAAAGTATTCATGATAAATTCCTCCTTTTTTGGTTATAGTGGTATTGGCAGTTATACTCCACGCTCCCTTTCCATATTGTTAGACAATTGTTTCTCCGGAAGGTTACCATTTTTTTTGACGGGTCAACAGGATCGGCAAAAAAGCACTTTGCCGTTTGATTAAATCTGCAGATTATGATTAAATAGAGTTGGCGTCCCATCTTATTATCATTCAATGCCGATTTTTTCATAAAAAGACCTAAAACGACAAATTTTTATTATATTTATATCCGAGACAATTTTTAACCAGTTTGAAGGGGGTGATTGTGCGCTTAAAAGCGTCCAAACGAAGTCTGGGCATTTTCATTATAGCGATTACGGTATGCGCTCTTTTTACAGGAAACATATCAGCCCAGACCGACAGTGCAATCCTGGCCTCAGCCAGAAAAAACGGCCTGGATATGTCCAACTGGTTTTTAGCACAAAATCCGAATATGTCCACAGGTTATCCTCAATCGTGCAGCTTTTACGGCGTTTGCATTTTCTCCGAGGCAATAAAGGACACTTCCCTTGTTAACGCGGTAGACAGGCGGTACAGGGCTTATATAGCGGGCGGGAATACGCCTGCTGTGGGGAATGTCGACATGAATGTGCACGGCATCGTGCCCTTTGAGCTGTACCGGCAGTCTAATCCTAAATATGCTCCATTTCTTACTTACGGCACGCGTATGGCCGATGACGAATTTTCAACCGCGCATCTGCGGCCCGACAGCCTGTCCACTTATTCACGCTTCTGGGTCGACGATATGTATATGATCGGCTCCCTGCAGACCCAGGCATATAAATCCACGAACACGGCTCGCTATATAAATAATGCCGCCCGCACGCTTTTCCGCTATATCGACTCCCTGCAACAGCCCAACGGTCTCTTTTATCACTGTCCCGCACTGGGAGCCAACTGGTACTGGGGACGGGGTAATGGCTGGGCTGCATCATCAATGACCGAGCTTTTGCTCGCGATTCCCGCAGCCCATCCTCTCCGCGCGCAAATCATGTCGGCATATATGCAGCAGATGTGGGCGCTGGCACGGTGCCAGGATTCGTCCGGCATGTGGCATCAACTTCTTGACGATAAAACAACCTTCATTGAATCGTCGTGCACCGGCATGTTCGTTTTTGCTCTGGCAACCGGAGTCGATCAGGGCTGGCTGACGGCGGATTCGTTCAAGGTCGCGGCAAAAAAAGGCTGGATGGCGCTTGCCGGATATTTTGATCCTGTCAACGGATTGAGAAACGTGTGTATAGGTTTGAGTGCATCTTCGGACAGGACGGTTTACACCCAGCACCAGCAACAGACGGGTGATTCTCACGGAACCGCGGGATTCATCTGGGCGGCAACGGCAATGGCGCGATGGTTAGGCAAACCTCTGGTGCAGATTGGAAGTGATCATCCAGGATGCAAATTAACGGAGTCACCGAAGGTCGGCGTTGATAATCGCATTTTTGATTGCAAAGGACGTATTATTCACGGCGATGCAAAAAACTTCAGGAATAAAAATTCAAGGATCACCAAAGGAGTCTATTTTCGCAACGGCAAGCGCTTTGCCGAAACAATGGAATAAACCATGAAAAATCCATTTTCATTCAAAAATGCCGGATATTTATCTCGTCCTATGGAAAAATACCATCCGTCTTGTACTACTTCTGAAATAAGGGATGCCGGCCTGCCGGACCGTTCTTCGTATAGAATCTTCTACCTGCCTGCCGAAGCATCGGCGCAGGCAGGTCCGAATAAGGTCTTTAGATGGCAGACTTGTTTAGTGTAGCCTTCATTTGTACCTCCCTGTGTGAGGCTTGATTATAGTAATTTTATTTGCACTAGCCAGCAAACCGATCCGCCCTTGAGGATAACCCCCGATTGGCCGTATTACCCTATAAAATGCGGCGGGCGTTTTTGAAAAGAAGATTGAAAATCCCCACCTGCCTAAAGGCAGGTTTGATTATAGTAGCCTTTTTATGTACCAAATTATTATAGCTTTTGATTGTACCAACAAACAGGAGTATATTACTCATACCAGATCCAT
>CAISVC010000376.1 GCA_903888815.1 uncultured Fibrobacterota bacterium | reverse complement strand
GTGTGGAGAGATACGGCGGGATCAAGTTGGAGGGAACTTACACAGGGAAGGCATTTGCCGCCCTTATTGATGACGGGACGAAATCAAGTTTGAGAGACAAGGTACTGCTGTTCTGGAATACGTACAATTCTCTGGATTTTTCAAAAGCCATAGCGACTATTGATTACCATCAGTTGCCTCGATGCTTTCATCGCTATTTTGAGGAAGAAGTACAGCCGCTTGAGCGTGAGTAATATTTCTGCAGAACGGTGATCTGGGTTCCCCAGGAGGTGGAGGTCACTCTTACTCATTTTGTTAAATCTGATTCAAATGAGAGGATTTGTTCATATCTAAGTCCATGCAGATTTCCCGATGTTTTGCTCACAATCCATATATATGTTAATGTTAGAAATTGAACATACCAACGGAAGCCGTTATGGCAGGAAAACTTAAAGAGCTCACACCCAGAAGACCGCATTTGCCGCCCGATGTTGAGGTGAATTTATTATGATACTCGAACATGTGTTTATATTCGGTTCGCTCATAGTCGTGACATGGTTACTTGTTATATATTTTTGGCCGCGCATAATTCTGTTCGTGTACAAGAGAGGACTCCTCGTTAAAGGGTTCGGCGACGGCCCCGTCCCGGTCAATACGCTCTATACACAACCCCAGGCACTCTTTGCAGACCCCCTCCACGTATCGCTGCCGCCCGGAAGCTCGAATCTGATGAGTTATGGCACGAACCTTGATACCCTCTACGTTGCCGGCTGGCTCGACTTAAGCAAAGGGCCGTTAGTATTGCGGGTCCCGGACATGGCTGGCCGATATTACAGCGTGCAGTTTACCGACCCGGCGAACAACACTAATTTTGCCTACGTCGGCAAACGTACCACGGGGACCGAAGCCGGCGACTACCTCATCACGGGGCCGAAATGGAAAGGTCAGTCGCCGGGCGGCATGAAACAGATATTATCGCCGAGCAACTCGGTGATCGTCATCGGCCGTGTTTTCGTGAAGAGCGACAGCGACCTGCCGACTGCTTATCAACTTGCAAAGCAGATACGGCTCACACCGCTAAACCAGGGGGGATAAATATGAGCAGCAGAATGTACGCTTACCTGAGGGTACTCATCGGCGTGTTATTCGTCTTTGTTATCATCAATTCGTTCATCTTAAACCCAAATTCAAGAACGGTGCGCAATGACGTGATACAAGGTATCCTCCTCGGCGCTGGGATGGCGTTTGCCACTCTCCCGATTATTGCGAGGTTTTATGTCACGAAGGTCAACGGCTGGACCACCGTTTTCGGATGCGGCAAGCCAGGCAACGGCTTTCTCTTCAGAGCCGCATGCGCCCAGATATTTCCTGGCCCAGTAAACGTGCCGGAGGAGGCGATGTACTGGACGACGTCCGCAGATAGTGCGGGTCAAACGCTCTCTGGAAAGCATGACTACACCATGCACTTCGCGGCAGGACAACTCCCGCCGAACAATGCATTCTGGTCGCTGACTATGGCTGACGACCGCCAGCGCTTTGTGCCGAACCCAATCAACCGGTACATCGTGAACGACCGGTCGGGACTCCTGCCAAACGCCGACGGCTCCGTCGACATTTATATTCAGAACGCCGCCCCTGCAGG
>CAISVC010000375.1 GCA_903888815.1 uncultured Fibrobacterota bacterium | reverse complement strand
AGACCTAAGAGGCCTTTATCGGAATTTTTCTGCTGATCTTTGTGTAAGAAGAACATGGTATTCCATCCTCGTTATCGAATCATCGTTTCACTTCGCGATTAACCGGACAAGGTGAACTACGCTTCCTAATGGGGCGCACTCCAGGTTAACTCTGGCAATAATATCGGTTAAAAACCGCCCTTGCAAATTAAAAATCATCGGTGCACCACCCGATACTTTCCTCACTATTACAATTTGATCCATAGGAAGACGATAGAGCGAATAATATGTTTCCTCCCGAAAAATTAAACCATTTCCCTTTGCGCAAAATCTGTTCGATGTCGACTGAGGCGGCGTCCAGGAGTAGGGCTTTGACGCATTGGGCAGCGGCACGTTGCAAAGGTCCTGAACAGGAACTTTGGAGTAAAATTGAAGGTCGCAAAAATCAAGAAGTGCGTTGATGTCCTCCACCATCTGGTTGTGTCCTCCGGCTCGGTAATGGCAGGCAATCTTATCATGGATGCCTAGATAGTCGTAAACTTCCCGTGCGGCCCAGAAGGTCAACTGGGTTCCATAGGGATTGGCCCAAGAATCCGACAGGCCGTCGGTGGTAATCAATGGCCGCGGGGCGCAGGCGGCCCTGCCGAAATGCAAATCGTAGGGGAGGTAGGATTCCTTGGCCGAGAAGGTCGTGAGCTCGGCGTTAAACCAGTAAGGGAAACTGCCGGTAATTTTGTAGATCGATTCTTCGCCGGAAGGATATACTTCACCCGTATTGGTCCCGGATTGATCTCCCCTGATTCTATAGCAACCGGCGCCGCCGCAACCGCTGCCATTGGGATTGACCACGGCGATCCTCTCGTCGTAGATGCCCGCGCACAGGGCAGCCTTGCCGGTCCGCGAATGGCCAGAGACGACGATCTTGCTCTTATCCACCCAACTTTCGGTTTCGAGGTAATCGACGACCCGGCTCGCCGCATAGGCCCAGGCCGCGACCGCGCCGAAATCGTAACCGGGAAATTTGGCATACATGGTTAACGAGCGGTTGCCGTCAGTCTCGCTCGCGATGTCAGTGAGGACGAAATTGGCAACGCCATACCCTCTGTCAAGTATGGTGTCGAGATTGCCTGTGGTGAAATTGATGGAGCCGCTTGCCGGATCGAATCCCCACGAGATAAGCACCACCACGGGATAGGTCGTTCTGCCGGATTTAGGATAATAAACATGAGTTTTGAACGAAAAACCGTAAAAGGAAATGGTAACCGCTTTTTCATACGCCTGTTTACCGGAGGCAGTCGTATACGTTTTATCCGAGCCCGCCACGAGGGTCGTGGTCACGCTTTCCGGGGGGAGCGGAATTTTTCCATATTGATAAAACTGCAACATTTCTTTTATGTAATGACGCTGTTTTTCCCAGTCGCTCGTGCTCGAAATTCTTGATCCATTATACATTTTAAATGGATCGGGCAGTTCGGTGATTGAAGGACAGGCGGATTGGTGGAGGAATTTGTACGCCACCTCAAGTTTATCGATGGCCGGTATGCCGGAACCGATGGACGTCAATTTTATGGTGTTGTTTTCAGCGTTCAGGTTGATGTCGGCGCTGGCAACGCTCCACGTGGACCAGCCGCCGCTCGGAGCAAAACTCATGTTTTTAACAAAGGTGGCATTGACCTCAAGCTTAAGCGAGGAGGCGGAAGTATTCCCGTTGGCATACCTGCAGTCGAGGCGGTAGGCCCCAGCCAGAGGAAGAATGACTTGCTGTTGGATATAATCGCCGGATTGATTCGAAAAATCGGCGTATCCGGTTCCCGAATAGCCCGCATTGGCGCTGGCGATAACGGCTCCGGATAACGTCGCATTTTCAGCCTCGTAGAGCGGTCTCGCGTATTCTCCCGCAGCGTAGAGCGCGAACAGAGGAGCTAGACATAAAACGAAAAACGCGCCGCATCTTTTGGTAAGCATCATTCTTTTCCCTCCATGCGCACTATCGGATACCGGGAGAAGTTGACTCGGCCGCAGATTTTTCACCGGTGTCTTTATGCGTCAATTATCAATATACTCCAAATTTTATCAACTATTGAGAAAAAAAACTATATATAATTACTATGTTTCTTTACATACACCATGTTACGCGTTCACATTCCGCTTACGCCGCACTTTTATAGAACACCTTCGGTAAAAAATATAACCATTTCTGGCTGTTTTTGTCAAACTGATAGGTAATTTGATTTTTCGGGAGCAGGTGGGTGTATATAAAAAGTTTCTTTACAGACCTGCCTGCGCCGGGACTCCGGCAGGCAGGTCAGGCACGGCTGTCTGTACGCCAACTGACTTCAGGAAAAAATATAGGTAGTATTGCGCATAATTGTCAAATCTGAAAATACCGGTCTTGTGGCTCCGGGTTCAAGCTTGGGAAAAGGCTATCATACACGGTTCTGTTCAAAGCATGCACTGAGCCTGCCGAAGTGAACCTGTAGTCGAGCGTCAGGCAGCCATCAGTGGTCGGCGACGCGAGACTATATTATCATAAAATTGAAAAATTGCAGTATCGTTCTTGTCTTATTTCCTGACCTCCCAGAATACAGAATACAAGACCGGTATTTTCATTTTTGACGATACTGTGCGGAAATGCGTATATTTTTCCTAAAGACGTTCAATATGCATACGGCGGAAGCGGGAAAAATGGCGAAAAGATGGACACTCGTAAAGGAAAAATGTTTATACTACTACCCGCTCTCGAAAAATCAAAATACTCATCAGTCTATTGATCGGCGCACTCACGCCGACTGAAGCCGCACAGATCGAAGATAAAATCAAACAACTATTGGGGTGATCGGATGAGCGACAAGGCATCACCGACCCGCACCATCAACGCTGTCGCGCCGATTCGCGTCTGCGACAACGGTGGCTGGACCGATACGTGGTTCGCCGGACACGGCAAGATTTTCAACATCGGCGTTTATCCGTACGTTGAGGTGCAGGTGCAAGTCACGCCCTATCGAGGCAAAGGCGAGCGGGTCATCATCCACGCCGAAAACTATGGCGAGCAGTACACACGGCAACTCAAAACCGATTGGGATCGTCACCCGCTGCTCGAAGCGGCAATCGAGCGAATGGGCATCCCAGATGACATGGCAGTTCAAGTGACCATTTTCTCGGAAGCGCCCGCGGGTGCCTCAACCGGTACTTCGGCCTCGGTCACCGTCGCACTCATCAGCGCGCTCGACTGCCTGACGCCCGGCCGCCTGACGCCGCACGAGATCGCCTATCTCGCGCACTCGGTCGAGACGGACATGCTCAAGCAGCAAAGTGGGATTCAGGATCAACTGTGCGCGGCGTATGGCGGCATCAACTATATCGAGATGCGCCAGTACCCGT
>CAISVC010000374.1 GCA_903888815.1 uncultured Fibrobacterota bacterium | reverse complement strand
GGTCTGCCTTCGAATCTTGCGCAGACACAGAGTGATGTGATAATCTACGCCAATGGCCAATGGTTGAACCTTTGTCCAGGCTTCGGCCTTGATACCGGCTGTTTCGGCCCGGAACTCAATTTCGGCAGGACAATGGCGGATTCAACACCCGGTACCGGCGTTAAAGTTGCTTTGATCAAGTTTGCCATATGCGCGACAAATCTCTATAATCAGTGGCGATCGCCGAGTTCCGGCGGTACGACCGGAGACATGTACGCTGCCATGGTCTACACTATCCAAGCAGCCCTGGCCGCGCTCCCGGCGCAGTACACACCTGATATCGCAGGTATGTTATGGCTGCAGGGTGAAAGCGATGGGACGAATACCTTCTGGGCGAACACCTACGAGACCAACCTGACAAATTTAATTGCCGATGTGCGCAAAGAGGTGAATAAGCCTGACCTGCCGTTTATCACCGGTATGATTCACTTGAGCTTCGGGTGGATGTTCGCTGATGTTATTCGCAATGCCGCGACGAATGTTGCGAACAAGGACTCCACTGTAGGGGTATTTGATACGCAGGATCTTCCCCTCGGTGGCGATAGTGCTCATTACCAGACAGCAGCGATGGTAGAGATAGGAAAACGTTTTGCCCTGATCATGCTGCAGGTGATCAACAAGACGGCAAATAAACCGCCGCTTGTAGAAGCGGGTGCGAGGCAATATACGGTCTCGACAAATTATCCCGCCGTATTCACTCTTAACGGCAGTGCTACTGATGACGGAAAGCCGAACGGTGCGCTCTCCATCTTGTGGGAAAAAGTGAGCGGACCGGGAACAGTGACGTTTGGCGACCTTAACAATCCGATCACCATGGTTACACTTTCGCAGGAAGGAACGTACCATTTGCGGCTTTCAGCATCTGATGGGAAAATCACCTCCATGGATGCGGCAATTATTACGGTCGATACGGTTTTAAATCTCGCCATGAACGCTTCATCATGCACTACCAGCTACTGCTCGCCAAAAGAATTCCTTGCCGCCATCAATGACGGAGTTGACCCGGCAAGCTCAAACGATTATAGTTGGGGTGCTTACGGCAATTATCCCCAGACCGGCACGCAGTGGGTTCAGTACAACTGGTCAACTCCCATTAATGCCGATAAAATCGATGTATACTGGTTCGACGACAATGGCGGCTATATTGATTCCGCTGTAGGTGTTCCAGCAAGCTGCGTGCTTAAATACTGGGACGGTATGAGCTTTGTGCCAGTAACTGGGGCCTCAAGTTACGGGGTTGCTGCAAACCAGTACAATACCACGACCTTCGACCAGGTGACGACCACAAGTCTGCGCATAGAATTCACTTCGAGCGGTGACTCATCTACCGGAATCCTTGAATGGAAAGTTTACGGCAGTCTCACGGGCGGTGTAAGACAGTCCACGGTGGCGCCATCCGATAATTTTATCGTATCATTTGCAAGAAACATACTTTTCCTCTCTCTTCCTTCTAGGGGTGGAGAGAATAGCGTGATACTCCGTTTTTTCGATGCAAGCGGCAGGGTGATTAAACAGTTACAGAAGGAGAATTCAAGGAATGGAAAATACTCCATCGGACTTGACATTCTCGAAGCTTCACGGATTTATCTGGCTGAGGTAAGATACGGCAGAGAAGTAAAAATCGCCGCTCTCTGCAAAATGCGATAGCACGGGGACCGAAACTATGAATTTTCCTAAGATCCTACAGAAAAGAATGGCGTCCTATGGAAAAATACCATCCGCTATGCAGCCTTCCTGAAATAATGGTGGTGTAAACCGGAAAGAACAGGCATCTTCAGGATTGTTCCTGGCAACGTCTGACGAATGAGGTAACCTAATCAGTAACGCTTAATTAACGGTAAAGGCATCCACCTGCGTCGCGCTGCTATTGACCACGGTGATACTCAGCTGCGTTGCAGATACCGTTACCCTGCACAGCTGATCCTGACCTACCACGAGGGTGTGGAAGTTTTTCCCGTTTCCGGGAACGGTATGCGCATAGGTTCGCCTGTGCCCGGCTATGAGAAGGTTGACGCCGGCGCTGTTCGCCAGATTGTCCCAATTGGTCTGGTTTCCGTATCCCCAGTCCGGCTGGTGCACCAGCGCGATCTTGAACGGAGTGCTGGACAGCAGCGATCCATTGGTTTGAACGTAATTCTGAAACCAGGCAAGCTCTTTCTGCACATACGGTTCGGATCGCATGAGTCCGCCGTATTTGGGGCTTGCATCGGCAGTATCCTGCCCCGAATCAAAGACCAGAAACAGCGCGGGTCCATGGGAAAAGGTATAATAGTATTCTTTGCTGCTGTTCGGAACATAGCTGTAGATCTTCGGAGCAATACTGCCGTTCATCTCCTGGTTGCCGCGCAGGAACACGATCGGTCTGGTTTTGGCAAATTTTGTGGAACTGGGATCCACAAACGTCGACAGGATCGAAGCTTCGCTCGTCAGATCCGACAAAACGTCCCCTCCATACGCCATGAAATCAGCGCTGGTCCAGGTTGTAAGGTTTAAAAGCGTATTCATGCGGTTTGCATCATTCAGTATATCGGTTGCGAAATAGAACGAAAAACCTGTTGTGCTTTTATTGAACGTGGTAACCTGGCTGTTCGCGCTTCGCAGGGTATTCCCCAGTGTTGAGTAATACGCGATATAACTGGTGACTTCCGTCGCTACGGCACGGTAATCATACGTCTGACCGGCTGTCAGGCCGGTGAGACGGACTTCATGCCGTTTACCGACGACCATTATTCCCTGCGAAACCTCTTCGACCTTATTGGTAAAACTGCCCCCTGTGCCGTATTCAACAGCCGCGATGCAATCGACATCGGTAAACCACAGCACCGTTACTGTTCTTTCCGTCTGGTCGATCAGGTACGGGCCGTGAGTGATCGCGAGCGCGAAAATCGTGCCGCTGAAAAACTGAAGCGCAATCACCGTCATTGCGAATGTTTTTATGCATTTGCCGATCATCACTGCATACCTCCTTGTTTCCTTTTTTCGATGCTGTAGCCTTCCGCCTGAAAACGCCCTGTGCATTCCCCCGCTTCTTATTTCACACTCCTGACCTGCACCAGGCAGACGCCCTGTGCAATTCCAGTCTTGCTGTTCAATCGGATCACCCTGTCTCTTGTGATCGTTTTCATGATCAATTTTCCGCTCAGATCATACACGGCAACCGATTTCGCATTCCCTTCGAATCGATCCGGAAAAGCAAAAATGCCGCTTTGGACTTTGAAGACGCCGCCGGTGCTCTGGAAAAAAGGAACGGCTGCCAGCGGTTCCTCTATGACGCGGACGGGCGGTACGGTAATATTCCATGCGGCAACCTGACCGCAGCTGCTGTTGTATACAACGACGCTTAATTGCGTTGCCGATACCGTTATCCTGCCTATCTGATTCTGTCCGATGACCAGCGTATGGAAGTTTTTTCCGCCGCCCGGCGTGCTATGGCTGTACGTATGCGTATGAGCCGCAATCAGCAGCTGCACGCCGGCGCTGTTTGCGATTGCGTCATAGTTGGTGTTGAATCCCCAGTCCGGCGCATGTGCCACGGCGATTTTCGCAGGTGTCCTCGACAGCTGGGTCGTATTCGCCTGAACGAAATTCTGAAACCAAGCCTGTTCCTCCTGCTTATAGGGTTCGGACCGTATTATGCCTCCCAGCGGGGAACTCGTATCCGCCTTGTCCTCACCCGTGTCGAAAATGAGGAAATAAGCCGGCCCGTGTGAAAAAGTACGATACCATTGGCCGCCCGTAACGGGGAAATAGCTCGAATATACCGGGCCCAGGCTCCCCCGGTATTCATGGTTCCCCCGCACATAGACGATCTGTTTGCTCTTGGCAAATCTGTTCGCGCAGGGATCGACGACAACCGAGAAAATCGACGGAGAATCGCTCAAGCTGAGATCAGTGAGGATATCGCCGTTCAGCACCAGGAAATCGGCACTCGACCATGTCGCGCAGTTGCAAAGCGTGTTCATTCGATTCACATCATCGTGAATATCGTTTACCACATAGAACGTGAAGCTCGTTTTACTCCTGTTCAATGCGGTGAACTGGCTGTTCGCGCTTCGGATGGTGTTGCCGGCAACGGGAAAGTAGGTAAGGTAACTCGTAACTTCGGTGGAAACGACGCGGTAGTCATACGCCTGCCCCGGCGTCAGGCCGGTAAGCCGGACCTGATGGTGCGTGCCGACCGCCAGTACTCCCTTGACGACCTCTTCCTCCTTATTGGCGAACGAACCGCCGATACCGTATTCGACGCTTCCGTAACAGTTGACATCGGTAAACCACATGATCGTCACCGCGGTCTCGGTCTGGTCGATGAGAAAAGGGCCGTGGGTGACCTGCAGGGCGAACAGCGAATTCGCCGCCAGAACAATCATCCCGGCAGCGGCCTGTTTGAAAAGCGTGGAACGACGGATGATCATGTCTTCCTCCTCTACGTTGCGCCCTGTTACTCGTCCTTCAGAAGTATTACAAGTCAGCTAAATTTCCGGGGAAAATATCTACCGCACAATCGGCAGGGGTTTGATCACAGCCCGGCCGTTAATCACTACCTTGCAGAAATAGCAGCCGCTTGCTGTTTCGGCTGCCGAAATCCCGCTGTAATCCCACACAACCCGGTACGAGGCCGGCGCGCATTGACGGTTGAAAAGGTCTGCGACTTTCCTGCCATCGGAAGCGTACATTGCTATTGTCACTTTTGCCGGCGCAGTCACCCGGAAAAAGATTGCGTTATTTCTGACTTCTATGCGCGGTTCAGCGACCTGTTTCGGCACAGTAATTGTGCGCGTACCGGCCGGATCGTAGATGGCGTACCAGGTATAACTCATCGCCGCCAGCGTCACCGGAATCCTGATAGTGCCCCTCGAATCGATCGTATAGAGGGTCGAATCAAGCTCCTCATGATACACCATGGCCCTGTTTGCGGTCAGAGTTCCGGGCGCGGGAAACGGCAGATCAGCGGTAAATGCCCAGACTGGAAAAGGGTCGGTCGGCGGCCATGCCGGCCATACGGTTGCCTGAGGAGTCGCCAGCGACAGAGGAGCCGGCGGCGTCTCCATGCCGGTCAGGCCGGTATAAAACATCGGTACGGAAATGGTGTCGGTTCGCCGCGCATCGGTCTGGTTCCATACGGCCACGAGCCCCTTGACCTTCAGCTGCGCGTTGGCATGCATCAGCGCATCGATACCTGTTGCGCGCGCATGGTTCGCCGCACTTGCCTGCGGACGCCGTATATGGATGACGTCGGCATTGAGGATATCGCGGTACTTTTTGTAAAAGTCAACCCATTTTTTCACCACCGCTTTCGTCGCTGCGTTGTCGAAAAGACGGGAACCCCGGTAGCAGGCTATAACGCCGCTCATGAAATTCTGCGCAAGCACCCATTCGTAATCCTGTATGTTCTGGGAGAGCGGCTCAAAGCTGGCCGCGGTACCTCCGCCGTGATATACGTCGATCGGCACAAAGGTCCATCCCATGGCCGGCGTCTTCTGGTAGGTGCCGTCGTAGATATACAGCCGGCCCGCCAGAAGCTGCTGCTGACGCGGAAGGCTCCATGTGTCTTCCCAGTAGCCGATACCGCACTTGCTGGCGCCGTTAAGAAACAGCCAGTCGGGCTGGTTGGTATACATGTTCCGGTTTCTGAAAAAGGTATTCATAGAAACCGTGCTGTACGCCCACTGCTGAACGCGCGAATCGTTCAGACCGTCATGGTGCGCATGGCTCGTCGAGACGCAGGTGAACATGGGATACGTGCCGTCGACTTCCATCATGTCAAGACCGGTCTGCTGCACGAAATTGGAAACGGCACTCCAGTAGCGGTCCATCCAGGCGCTCGCGAGGCACCTGACCGTGCCCCATTGCTGGGATGTCGGGTTCGTGCCGTCGGCGCCGCCGCTCCCGACCGTGAGCATGGTGTATGCTCCCATCTCAATCCCTCTGGTATCGCCATAGTCGTACAGCGTTGTATGGTTGGCGATATAGGTCGCGTCCGAGCTCTCCACATTGACCCCGGAACCGAATGACTGAATGATCATCTCAAAGCCGACGCTTGCACAGCTGTCGATCATGGCTCTGACCGTAGCGGAATTATCAGAGATCAGGTGCATGAAAACCGGGTTTTCAGTAATCTGCGGGGCTACGGTGCGATACATCTGTTTGATCTCCATCTCCTTCCATTCGGTCGAATCCACGCTGTGCATCAGCTCGAATGTCCTGAAACCGGTGAACGACTGTCCGGTGGCAATACGGCGGTCAGGCCCTATGTCGAATATGCTCCGCACCAGGCTGTAGCCGAGCGTATCGACCCAGCGGGTCGTTCTGGCATTGTCCATGCGGCGGAACACATTGTCTGATCCGTAATCCGTACCGGTCGCACCATGAAAATCGGATTCAAGGTAGAGCCTGTTTTTCAGGGTGGTCGGCACTGCCAGTACCTCGGAGGCAAGACAGGTGACCTTGACCTCCTGCGTGCCGTTATTGACCACCGTCACCTTCTTGCAGATGACCGGAATGCCCTGATACAATTCCATATTCACCCGGACCTTCACATTCTGATACTTTGCCGCAAAGGAGGGATCTGCCTTGTAGATGAGGGTCAACGCTTTACCCAGCGGCGGCCATGGCCGGGCTTGAGCTCCCCTTTTCGGCGTCCACTCGTAGGGCTTCACCGGGTCGCTGATCAGGCAACTGTCGTACCTGAAGGTGGTTGCTGCCGGTCCGCTTCCTCCAACGCCATAGTTTGTCCCGTCAAGCCCCACGACAGCCTCGGTCTGAGCGTTATACAGCATGTCAAAGTTGGTATAGAGGTTTTTATATGAGTTTGTCACTCCGTTGCCGATGGAGATCGAAATTTTCCGCTCTACGATACCGTTGGCAAGTACGATTTCACCGCTCGAGGAGTTCACGGTTACCTGGGCCGCGGTGGTGTTGGGTGTGACGACCCAGTAGCTGGTAACCGCATCGATCACGGACGCGGCGATCAGCAGAATACCCGCTGCTGCGGACACAAAAGCATCGCTTCGGTTAATCATACATCCTCCCTTACGCTGATAGGAATTCGGCTCTTGCGGGAATATTCAGATGCGTCCTATGGAAAAATACCATCCGCTATGCCGCCTTCCTGAAATAATGATGGTGTAAACCAGAAAGAGCTGGCATCTTCAGGTTGGTTTGCCGGCATCCCTTATTTCAGAAGTACTGCAAGATTGATGGAATTTTTCCACAGGACGGGATTTATTTTTTTACAGCGTAGGAATTAATCGCTATGACCGACAGACAGTCCTTTTGCCTTCCCGGCATGGAAGAGATCGCATTCTATCTGCAATCGCACGACCCTTTTTTCCCGGATTGCGCGGTGGTCAAGCCTTCCGGTGCACGGTGCAATATCAACTGCGCCTATTGTTTCTATCTTCCTAAAAAGAAAATCTATCCGGGCAGCGATTGCGCCATGTCCCCTGCCACGCTTGAAGAGTTCACAAAACAATTTCTTTCGCTCCAGAAAAACGAGGCAACGATCGTGTTTCAGGGGGGTGAACCCCTGCTGCGCGACATCGGCTTCTATGAAAAAGCCATTGAGTACCAGGTGCGGTATAATAAAAACCATGTAACGATCTGCAATGCACTGCAGACCAATGGAACATTGATCAACGATCCGTGGTGCGAGTTCTTCAAACGAAACCATATCCTGGTCGGCGTCAGCCTCGATGGCCCGAAAGCGCTGCACGACCACTTCCGGAAGGACGCTGCGGGAAAAGGCACCTTCGACCGGGTAGTGCATGGCATCAGGCTGCTGCAAAAACATAAGGCCGATTATAACATCCTTGCGACGGTGCATGCCGGCAACGCGGCGCATCCGCTTGAATGCTACCGTTTTTTCAGGGACACCATAGGCGCAGAATATCTCCAGTTCATTCCGGTTGTCAACAGAAACAATGAAATGCTTTATCAGG
>CAISVC010000373.1 GCA_903888815.1 uncultured Fibrobacterota bacterium | reverse complement strand
GACTGCCAGGCAGATGGAGATACTCAATACCAAGCTGCGCGACATCAACTTCAAGACCGCGAGCGCAGAGCTCCTGCCGGCATCGTTTGCGGTGCTTGATTATGTGGTCAACTTCCTGCGGCAGTATCCGCTTCTCAAGTACGAGATCCAGGGCCATTGCGACAGCAGGGGTGCGGTGGATTACAACCTGGTGCTCTCGGCGGCGCGCACAGGATCCGTCAAGGCGTATCTCATGTCAAAGGGCATTCCGGATTCGACAATGGCCGCGATCGGTTACGGCAAGTCCAGGCCGATTGCCACTAACGCGACTGCGGCCGGCAGGGCGCTCAACCGCCGCGTCGAGTTCCATTTCATTGAAACGCAGGTGGACTACTCGGCACTCAAGGTGCAGGAGCAGATGTTCCGCGACAGGATCCGTGAGATGAAAATCAAGGGAGCGCAGTATTAATCCCTGAGCGCATGATTGGGCGATAGCAACAAGGGGTGAAGCAGATGCCGCTTCACCCTTTTTTTTGATAATTTTGATAGGACAATCAACAGGAATTAATTTTTATACCTGCCATGCATACAACTATTATGCCGTCAAAACCCGCGACTCCTGAACGCCGCAGGAGGAGGTTCATTTTTTTTGCTGCGCTTGCAGCACTCCTTTTATATGCGCCCGGCAGCCTTTCAGCCGCTGAAAAAGGCGCTGCGCGGAAATATCTCGGAAAAGACTACATTGACACCACCGTACAGAACGCGATTAATATCATAAACGAGGCTGCAGACGTCGCGGGGGTCGGTTTCAGGCAGAAAGAGGCGATCGCGGAAGCGAAAGAGATTGCGCAGCGGCTTAAAACCCAGGTGAGAGGCGACCCGAATGAACGCTATGCGCTCTGGAAGATCGGGGAACTGGAGTGGCTGATCTATCTGGAAGAAAAGGACCTGGTGCTGCAGAAAATCAAACAGGGACAGATAACGGTGCAGCAGCTCATTGTTGATTATAATGCGGAACTGGGCAAACAGCGTCCCGATTTTAAAAAACTCATTCGGCTGCATGCGCAGATGGGAGAGATTGATTCACGCCGCGCGAACGAGATGGCGGGTTCGATCGAGAAGCGGAGCAGGGTCATTTCGCGCGAGTCCATGGTGGCGCTCGAAAAGGCGCTTATGTACGGCAATCTGGCGCAGGCCGATGGAGAGTTCAAATACTGTCTGCGGAACCGGCAGTATCTTGCGCTTTCGTCCGGCAAGTTCGGCCAGCTTGAGGCGCGGATGTCGTCGTGCGCCCGTTCGCGCGAGGAGCTGCCGATTGTTAAATCAGAAACCGACAGCGCGCAGGCGCTTGTCGCGGTTACCAGGCTCGGCGAAGCCCGTTCCGCTATTGCCGAAGCGAAGTACCGGCTGATTGATATCCGGATCTGCGTCCCGGGACATGACGCGGGGGAGCTTATGGCGCGTCTCAACCAGCTTGAACGCTTGATCAGCCGGCAGGAAGATTCACTCGTGGCAGTCAATATCAACATTCTGAATGCCAGAGGCGTGGATGCCGCCAACCAGTATCTGCAGACGGTGCTGCGGCCGGCCGGCGTGTGCCATGAAAAATCGGCCCGTGTCGACCAGGCCATTCTTGCCGTCGGTTCCCCCCAGGTCGAGAAGAGCAAGGTTACCGGGGAGATCGATGCCGTAACCGAGAACGCCGATCGCGGCACCGATATTTTTGCGGAGATGCGGAAGAAGGCTAAAATAAAGGCCCAGTTCAGGCTTGACAGCATTCAAATCGAGAAAGAAGAAAGAGCGCGCATTGTGCAGGCGCGCCTCGACAGTATTGATGCTGAAGCCCGGAAGGAGGCTGAGCAGGAGTTCCAGAAGAACCAGGAAGCTGCAAAGCTGATCGCATCGGAGATTTACGGGCTCATCCAGAAAAACAAAGCACGGGTAGCGTGCGATCTGTTTAACACAAAAAAACCTTCGCTCCACCAGTATCTCATGCAGGACGCTTTCGCGATGCTCGAAACAACGGTCCTGCAGGCCGTGGACCCCACGTGGGCGGGCGAATCGGCGGAGATTATCTTTCTTACCCCGGCCTCATTCGCAGCGCAGCAGTCAGGAGGGCCGGATGCCGGCGATAAAAACAATCCGCCGAAAAACGATGGAAACAGGGGAAAGGCGGAAGCGATCATTGCGCAGGTCTACGATATGCTGGAACACAACGATGTGCAGGGCGCTTTCAAACGGTTCGACAGGGAAAAATCGTTCCTGAAAAAAAATCTTGACAAAGACGCATATGACATGCTCAATGCGACCGTCAGTCAGGCAAATCAGAAATGAAAGGTGCAAAGTGGCAAAGTGACAGAGGTAAAACATCTTTTATTACATAAACTTTGAAACTTTGTACCTATGCCCCTATGCAACTTTGTAACTATTAACAATCCAGCCAATTCGTTCCGATGAAACAACATATTATCGACCTTCTTGCCCGGCATCTGGGCGAGAGACTTTCCCGCGAAGAGATCGGCCGCCTTATTGAAGTCCCGCCGTCGGAAACCCTTG
>CAISVC010000372.1 GCA_903888815.1 uncultured Fibrobacterota bacterium | reverse complement strand
TCTTCCAGGTAATCACCGCCCCGTTCGTTTCGACCGAAGACGGCACCGGTATCGTGCATATTGCGCCCGCGTTCGGCGAGGACGACTTTCAGGTCGGCATTGCCCAAAAGTTTCCCATGATCTGTCCGGTCGACGATGAAGGTAAATTCACCGACGAAGTTCCTGACTGGAAAGGGAAGCTTGTTTTTGACGCAGACGAGCCGATCATCAGGGAAATCAAGGCCCGCAGGCGGCTCATTCACCGCGGTACGATACTGCACCGCTATCCCTTCTGCTACCGCTGCGACACGCCACTCCTGTACAAAGCGATCACGACCTGGTTCATTAAAATAGAACCGCTCAAGCCGGCCATGCTCGAAGGAAACCGGCGCATTCACTGGGTGCCTCCGCACCTTCAGGAGGGGCGTTTCGGGAAAGGTGTTGAGAGCGCTCCTGACTGGAACATCTCGCGCAGCCGCTACTGGGGCACCCCGCTCCCGGTCTGGATGTGCGAATGCGGGCATGTCGTGTGCGCCGGAAGCCTGGCGGACCTCCACAAACTTGCGGGAAACGGCGACGAGGCCGCGGGGAAACGTCTTCATGCCGAGGCGGCGCACGCCGTGGAAACCGCTCTGAAAAAAGATTCGTACGACCGCTGCAGAGAAAACGACATCGACCTCTCGTGGGCAGACCGTCTCGCACACGTTACCATAAGCCCGGTCGACCTGCACCGTCACGTGATTGACCGTCTCACAATCAAATGTCCGAAATGCAGACAAAAAGCGATGCAGCGTACGCCCGAAGTGCTTGATTGCTGGTTCGAGTCCGGATCAATGCCGTATGCCCAGCTGCACTACCCGTTCGAAAACCGGGAGCGCTTCGGGAAAAGTTTCCCCGCGGATTTCATTGCCGAAGGGCTTGATCAGACCCGTGGATGGTTCTATACGCTCATGGTGCTTTCATCGGCGCTCTTTAACAAAGAAGCCTTCAAAAACGTCATCGTGAACGGCATCATCCTTTCCGAGGACGGCAAAAAGCTTTCGAAGCGCCTGAAAAATTATGCGCCGCCCGAAGATGTCTTAAAATCGCTCGGCGCCGATGCGCTGCGGCTGTTCCTCATTAATTCGCCTGCGGTCAAGGCGGAGGACCTGCGGTTTTCTGAAAAAGGCGTACTTGAAATGACTCGTGCAGTTCTAATCCCTTTCTGGAATGCCTATTCGTTTTTCGTTACCTATGCCAATGTCGACGGCTGGAAGCCTGTTAATGTTGATCCACCGCAGACGGGTTACACAGAGCTCGATTCATGGATTATCTCTCTTTTAAATGATGTGATAGAAAATGTAAATAAAGAGATGGAATCCTACACTTTATATACAGTAGTCCCACTAATTGTTGATTTAATAGATAATTTGACCAACTGGTACATTCGTCGTTCTCGACGCCGTTTTTGGAAAAGCGATAACGATCAGGATAAGAGTGCAGCTTATACAACGCTGTATTATATACTTGTTACTTTTTCTCGAGTTATAGCGCCTTTCTTGCCATTTATTTCTGAATCAATTTATCGGAATTTAACAACTCCGCTCAGTGCAGGTCAAAAGTGCGAAAGTGTTCACCTTACTGAGTATCCGGAGCCAATAAGAATCCAACATGATGACGTAACGATTAAAAAGATGGCAAAGATTCGCCAAATTGTAACGATGGGTCATAGTTTACGTGCACGGTTTTCTTTAAAAATCCGGCAGCCTCTCCCCAAAGTAACAATTATTATGCGTGATCAAGTGAGTGCTCAACTTTTAAATGATTCGAACGGTCTCATTGCAGAAGAATTGAACGTAAAAAATGTCGTCTTCAGCAATGATGAGGAATCTGTTGTAACATTATCCGCAAAACCGAATTATAAAAAACTTGGCAAGATATACGGCCCCAGGATGAAAGAGGCAGCAGCGATTATTGAAAATTTCACTCCTGAACAAATTAAAGGGCTTGAACCAAATATGGGGATAATTACGCAAATTAAAGAACAAATTCAAGAGGATTTAGTTGATTCTTTAAGATCAAGTTCTGGTTTTATTGATGTGCTTGGCACTAAAATTTACATAGACGGAATCGAGATTCGTCGTACCAAACACGAAGGCGTTGAAGTGGAGACCGGCAGCGAGATGACCGTTGCGCTCGATATGACCATCACGTCTGAGCTAAAAAACGAAGGACTGGCGCGGGAATTCGTCAACCGGGTCCAGAACCTTCGTAAAAATGCGGATTTTGAGGTAACTGACCGGATCAGGGTTGTTTACGAATCAGACAGCAAAGAGCTGCATGAGGCGCTCAGGCAGTTTTCCGATTATATCAAATCGGAAACACTGACGGTTGATCTGGCTCTCGGGAAAACCGCTGCTGCTACGAAAAAGGAACCATATGAAATTGAAGATATGAAGGTGACCATAGGAATAAGCAGGATACCCTGATAATGAAATTTTTGAATCGCTGAGCAACAATGAGTCGTTCTAAAATTAAATGCCCCTCTTCCTTTCGGAAAAGGGGCTTTTAATTTTCACTTTTACACTCTTACTTTTTATTCTTTTTCTTAAATTCTTCAATAGCCTTTTTATATTTCTCCGGCATCGGCGGGTTCACTGCCTTCGCCGGCTTGACTGGCGCCGCGCCGGCCGCCGGGGTCGCTTTGGCCGACTGCTGCTCAAAATCACCGGGCTTTTTATCGAATTTCTTCTGTTCATAATCATTGATAAGAAACACATACTGCTTTTCAGGTATTCGCACCCAGAATTTATTCTGTCCCGGCTTCGCTTTGCCAATGGCCAGGGTACGTATGGTGCCGCTCATGAAATTGACCGTGACCACGATCGACGGATCAGCCAGACCGGTCGCCGAATCGGTAAGAGCTGAATCTTCATATTCGGCGGCCTGAAAGTTCGAGAGTGAATTCAGGATTTCATCAACCTTGCCAGAATCAGCCGGTTTTTTAACAGGAGCGAGCATCTGCCATCCCCTGGTTACCGTATCTCCCCGTACAATTACTGCGGCGGGCGCTCCTTTTTTTGCAATCGTAAGCTGCTTCACCAGCGCCTTGTCCATTTTCATGATTGATTTATCGGTCCAGCGCTTGTGATCCGTACTGAACGCCCAGCGTGTGGACTCCAGCACGAGATAGACTGCATTGGATTTCTCAGGCCTGAAATAATTGCTGCTGTAATCGGTCCCATTCTTGCCGAGTATGACCGCACCGAGTGACTTCCCGGCAATATCGAACACCTCGATACGGATGCCGCGCGCCTCGTTCACCTCATACTTCTCCTGATTGGCGGGATTGTCTGACACCTGAGTATTCTTTTTTATTTTAACAATATTTTCAACCATCTGGGCAATGCATCCGCTGTCTGCGGGGAATTCGCCTGCCGACATACCAGCAGGTACATGCAATGTTTTTACGGTACCTGCCGTGTCTGCTCCCATTGCCCGTGAAAGCCCGGATACCTCCTTCCCCTTGGAAGTGGCTGACACCAGCACCCGTTTCGGGATCATGACCCACACATCGCCTTTGCGCTGGAGCTTGACCATATCCTGCGAGTCTTTCAGGAGTACAGCCCCGATTGTTTTTTCTGTAACGCCGGGGAAAAACTGCAGCGACTCTTCCGAAGGTTTGCGGTTCGAAAGCAGGTTAACCAGTACAATGAAAGTGACCCCGATGGCCAGTATGACGGCTGGAACGATAATTTTTTTATTGTTCATACGCGTTTCTCCTCATTCGTGGTTCCGGATGAAGGGGTGGATGAAAGCGCCACCGCCGCTTCCTGTTTACGCCGCCGCAGAAAAATTACTATCCCGGCAATGATGACCAGAAGCGGCATGGTGATAATATTGAATCCGCGGACAATATTCGGCATTGACGAACCTTTTTTAAGCAGATCAGCCTCAATCGTACGGTCTTTCATCGCCCTGGAACGGATAGCGATCAGGTTTTCGTCCTGCGAGATCCAGTCAACAAGGTTGGTCACCATCAAGGAATTCTGCGGCGCCGAATTCTGGGCAGAAACGAAATCGGCGCTGGCGACCACCACGAGATGGCCTTTCGGGTTGGACTTAACGATAGTGCGGTTCGCGTCGGCCGGATTAGGTTGCATGGCGATTTTACTCAGGGAATCCTTGGACGCATTCTGATTGACGGAAGGAATTTCTTTGCCGGCAAAAT
>CAISVC010000371.1 GCA_903888815.1 uncultured Fibrobacterota bacterium | reverse complement strand
TTACTGAAAATATAACAGCGAGGGGAGGGGAGTCAATAGGAATGACCGTATCGTCTGGAAATCGTCGGAAAAAGTTTAATTTGTTGATTTTTTCGTCCGTGATTTCGCTCTGGCGTTTTCCCAGGCGTAGTAGAACGTCGGGGTGACGATCAGCACGAGAAGCGTATTGAAGAGCAGGCCCCAGAAGATCGCCCAAGCCAGGGGAGCCCAGAACTGGGTCGTTTCGGAGCGGGTCACGAACCCGAGGTGAAGAAAATCGATGCCGACCCCGGTCGCAATGGGCAGGAGCCCGATCATGGCGGTAATTGCCGTGAGCAGCACCGGACGCAAACGGGTTGCCCCGCCTTCGATGACGGCCTCCTCCAGGGGACGACCGCTTTTCCTGAGCCGGTTCATGAAATCGATGAGCACAATGCCGTTTTTCGCCACCACGCCCGCGAGCGCGATTATCCCGACGCCGCTCATGAGTATGGCGAATGTCACGTCGCGGAGGTCCGCTCTGCCTGAGGTTACGAAATTCACCATCGCGTTGAATTTATTGATAATCAGCAGCCCCCAGAAAACGCCCCCGAGCGACAGAAGGATTCCGATGAGAATTAAAAACGGCTGGAACAGCGAGTTGAACTGGAACACCATGGTAAGGAACACCAGGCACATGGCGATAAAAAATGCCTTTACAATAAAACCCTGCGATTCCGCCTGCATCCGGTTCCCGCTTCCCGGACGGATGGAGTATCCCGTTGGCGGATGGATTTTCTTTACCGCCGCCATCGCCAGCGCCTTTGGTTTCCGCTCGTCTTTCTGGCCCGGCGCGAGTTCGGCCGTTACCTGAATAGTCCGCTTCCCGTCGATATGTTTGATCGACGCGATAGTGGCGCCCTGACTGATCACCGCTACGCTCGGCAGCGGCGCTTCCTTATTGTCCTTTGAAACGACGATCTCGTTGAGTCCGTTGATATTTTCGCGTACCTCAGGAGAAAGCCGAACCATGATTTTATACTCGTTTTTACCCACCCGGTATTTTCCCGATTCGTTTCCGTAGATGGCGCCGCGGACCGCCGACGCGACGTCGAGGGTGGAAAATCCCAGACGTTTTGCCTGTTCGCGGTCAACGTCGATGCGTATCTCGGGCCGTGCCGGATCATAGTCGTGGCTGACGTTGGTAAGTCCCGGGACCAGCCCGATCATTTTCTTGAGCGTGTCCGCAAGCAAACTCAACTGCTGATAGTCGTCCCCGCTTATTTCAAGCTCAACCGGTTTTCCGGTGGGCGGGCCCATGGCCTGCTTTATGACCTGAAGCTTCCACCCGGGCACCATTCCGGGCAGGGTATCTTCCAGCCAGGCCATGGTTTTATATGAGGGGACTTTTCGTTCTTCGTAATCGGTGAATACCACGTCAAGATAGCCCTTGTTGCTCTCAGCCTGGCTGCTTGATATTCTGGACGATTTTCCGGAACCGACAATGGCGCTGATGGTCTTGACAGAAGCGACTTTCTGCGGCATCGCAAGGGCGATATGTTCGGGAATCCGCAGTGTCGCATCGGTAATGGCAATATCTTGTGAAAGAGGCCCTTCAATCTGCACCGACGCCACATCCGGTTCGACAATAGGGAAAAAGACTACGCCCGGACCGAATATGCCATAGGCGATAATTCCGGAGATAACAAACAGAATGCAGAACAAGGCAAGTACCCAGGGACGATGGAGAACTTTACGCAGGATCCGGCGGTAAAAATCCTTGAACCGCTCAAACCTTCCTTTAGATGCATCTCCTTCCAATCGGTGAGCTTCTTTCGTGGTCATGGTGAGCGAGGCAAAGACCGGGTTGAAAATAAACGCGACAAAGAGAGAGCCGGAAAGCGTGATGCCGACGGTGATGGGAAGGTACCTCAGGAACTCTCCCATGATCCCCGGCATCCAGAGCACGGGCGCGAACGCGGCGACCGTGGTGAGCGTGGCGGTGAAAACCGGAACCATCACCTCCCTGGTGCCGTCCAGCGCAGCCTGACGCCGGTGCTTTCCCATATGCAAATGCCGGTAGATGTTTTCCACCACGACGATGCCGTCGTCGACGAGCATCCCGAGTACCATGACTAATGAAAAGAGCACGACCATGTTGAGCGTGACGCCCATATAGCTCAGGACGATGAAGCCCATGGCCATGGAAAAGGGGATCGCCGTTGAAATAAACATCGAATTGCGGACACCGAGGAAAAAACTCAGGACCAGGAGTACCAGTATGATGCCCATGAGCAGGTGGTTCTGCAGCTC
>CAISVC010000370.1 GCA_903888815.1 uncultured Fibrobacterota bacterium | reverse complement strand
TTGCAGAAGCCTTTTCCCAATACTCCATCCCCTCCTTCGAAACCGGTCTGCGCACCATCCCTCCTTCAGGCAACGACATTATTATTCCCTTTGAAGGAAACGCACTCAAACAGATTCCTTCAGCGTCGAGTCTCAATACAGGCGAAGTGTTGCTGCGCCGGAGGTTCGGCGCAGGCCAGTACGGCCTGTTTATCGGCAGGATGAACGAGAAGGCATACACTCGGCTGTCTGCGTTCCGCCCACCGCAGGGCAGCGGTCTTGCGAATAAGCTGAGCAGGAAATATTACAGTCAGCAGGTAACGAATCCGGATATGGATTTACCCAATGCTTATTTCGACAATGACCTCATTTACGTTGAGAACGCGGCGCGGCTGTTTTATAACGACGGAACCTGGCGTACCCTTTCCATGGAGGCGAAGCTTCCCGCGCGCCTGACCGTGACCTCCGAGCCCGCGGTCGCGCAGGTGCTTATTGACGGTATCATGAAGGGCACGACTCCCTATCTGGCAGGCGCGGTGTTTTCACCCTCCGCAGTGGTGCAGGTGAAAATGGACGGCTATTATATCCAGGAGGATTTTGTCGATCTTGAAGGCAAGGCGCAGGTGACGAAACATTTCACGCTCGCTAAAAAGCTCGCTTTTTCGACCGGCGCGGAGATCGACGCCGAGGCGTACTCGGCCGAGAACACGGAGAGCGACGACGAGCTGGAGCAGAGGATGGGGGAGTTGGACAAAAAACAGGCTGAACAGACTGCTGCGAATAAAAAGGCGATTGATGACTTTGAACGCACCTATCCTGCCTTACCCCCCAGGGATGAATTTGAAACGACAGAGGATTTCACAAAGCGTGAAGGAAAATATCTCGCTCGGAAATCGCCAGAGAAAGAACGGCTTGAATCTTCCGGAAATGAGAAATTGAAGCGTCTGCAGCAGGTGGCGGAAAAAGTTCAGAAATATAAAACCACCATTGAGAGCCGCGTATACCAGCGATATTTTTCGATAGAAGGCTTGAAACTGGATAAATATAATGCAGATGAGGGATACTTTCCGGTTGCTGTTTCGATAAAGGAAGGGGATTTTGATTTTACCTTCAGCGGAAATTTAGCTATTCCTCGTGATGTGGCAAGGGATTTCAAGCAGAAACTGAGCGACGGAAGGCTCAGTCTTTCTTACCGTAACAAGACTATTCGCCTGGTTATTGGAGGAGAGGCGGCAAAACGGTTCTATGATTTCACAGAAATCAAGATCAGGTTTAACGACAAGGATTATTCCTTAAACGGGAGTTTTGAGCTGCCGGAATATTTGACAGACAGCAGAGAATGGAAAGAAATAAAGGCGGCGGAAAAGAAAACAGAAGATGAGAAAAAGAGAATCGCTGCGGAAGAACAAAGAAGGAAGAACGAAGAAGAAAAAATAAAAAACATGGTTCGGATACCTGCCGGCACGTTCGTGATGGGTTCGAATGACGGCGAAAGCGACGAGAAACCGGCACGCCAGGTGACGGTGAGCGGTTTTTATATGGACAAAACCGAAGTGACGCAGGAGCAGTATGAGCGGGTGATGGGCAATAATCCGGGCACGTTTAAAGGCTGCCCGACCTGCCCGGTAGAGATGGTTTCGTGGAATGACGCAAAAGCGTACTGTGAAAAGGTCGGCAAGCGTCTGCCGACCGAGGCGGAGTGTGAGTATGCGGCGAGGGCGGGAACTTCGACGAAGTATTATTGGGGTAATGATATGGACGGCGATTATGCATGGTACTATAATAACGCGAACTCGAAGACGCATCCGGTGGGGCAGAAGAAGCCGAACGCATTCGGGTTGTATGACATGTGCGGTAACGTGTGGGAATGGTGTTCGGACTGGTACGATAAAAATTATTACCGGTCAAGCCCGGCAGACAATCCGCAGGGGGCGGCAACCGGTAGTTGCCGCGTGCTGCGCGGGGGCTCGTGGCGCAACGGCGACTACAGCCTTCGTTCTGCAGGCAGGGGCTGGAACTACCCCGACAACCGGCTCGGCTATGTCGGTTTCCGTTGTGCGTGGTAAAGGGATGGCGAACCGCGTGCGGCATGCGATTTGGTTTGACAATAATAATAATAAGAAGTATAATATGCCATTCGGCCGATTATTGTGCCCACAATGAATGTGTCATTTGACAACTACAGGAGGACGCAATGAGCCCTTTCAATTTCCATTAGACAGATAGTTTCATGTTTTTTCCGTGGCGGAAAACCGATTATTCAACAAACCAAACAGGAGGTATCGATGACGAATCGCAGCAGAATAATGACGATTATTTTGGCGGTTGTGTTTCTGCTTTTATGTATGGGCTGCGCTCCGCAGATGGTAAAAGGGAACATCTACCGGAAGAGTTTCAATGAGAAAAAAGGCCAGGAATTGCTTGAACGGTTTAAAACCGGAAGCTTTGCCATACTCCCCTTCAAAGGCATTCTGGAAGGAAGGCAGAACGGTATTGCAACCGATGGAAACGCGATAGCGGATCTTCTCAGCATTCAGATGCTCCATCAGGGGTACAAGGTGTTGGAACGCGAAAGAATGCAGCAAATGCTTGAGGAAAAGGCTTTCAAGGAAAGCGACGAAGCCGAATCCGGAAAGGACAGTAAGTCCTCCGACTCCACCTTCACGCTGAGGCGTCTTACCAGAATCGGCAAAGTACTCGGCGTTGATTTTATAATAAACGGCGCGGTTATTCAATATGAATACGAAATCGCAAAAGGCGGCAGCGTTGGCTTGGCGGTGACGATAACCGCACGCATCATCGATGTGCAGACCGGAGATATTGTTATGGCAATGAGCGCAGGCAAACAGGGGAATAATCTTCCCGATGCGCTCGATGGTATCACACTGGCATTTACCGATGCATTAAAGGAGGGAAAAGTATATGTCTGGGAATAAACGCTATCATCTGCTGATCGGCACGCTTGTTATGGGTATTTTCCTTGCTGTTTCTTCGTATGCCGGAGAACGCAGGCTTCAAGAAAAGGAATTCAGGGTCGGCGCGGATGGGGAATGTGGGTTAAAATTTATTGGCGGCC
>CAISVC010000369.1 GCA_903888815.1 uncultured Fibrobacterota bacterium | reverse complement strand
GGAATTTTTTTTGCGGCGATGCTGCCGCCATTTCGCTGAAAACAGGAACGGCCGATGTCATAGTAAGCGCCGATCTTTTCGAACACCTCTACCCGGAGCAGTTCGAGCGGTCGCTTGATGAATGCCGCCGCATTCTTAAAACAGGCGGCAAACTTGTGATCTGGACGCCGCACCGCGGCCATCTGTTCGAAATTCTTAAAAACAATAATATCATTTTAAAGAAAGATCCGTCGCATGTGGATTATAAGTCCATGGCGGTGATGATAGAGGCGCTCACCGCCCGCGGGTTCCGGATAGTGAAAAATTATTACGCGGAGTCGCACCTGCCGGTGATCCGGTTGATAGAACGGGCGCTTCTGCCGGTCATTTCCATAGCACGGCGCCGCATCGCGATCCTGGCGCAGAAGATGTAATACCTTTACTTGTAAGCGTTGCCTTCAATCCAGCCTTATTTTTCTCCGTACAACCCATTCTGCAGCGAAAAACAGGAAAATCAGTATGAGCAGCGGCCAGTTCCTGTTGAACCGGACAGTTTCTTTCACCGGTTGCGCGGTTTCAGCGCCATGGGTAAAAAAAACGGAACGGAGAGAAGCAGCGCTGAAATTCGAGAGCGGCTGGGCGATTTCCTGAAGCAGGGAAATATTCTGTCCTGTAAGCGCATACTCCGAAAGGTCCTGGTCGACGGTGATGGAATCGGAAAACGCATAGCGCCGGTTGCCGTACGATCCTTTTGCCTCCAGCGTATAATTGCCCGTCGAAAGCGGTTTGAAGCGCACTACCTGGTGCGTGCTGCCGACATCGGTAAGAATAAAAGCGGTATCAAATGCGCGTACATTGTCAGATATTCTGCAGTTAAAACGCATATCGGCGGGTACCGGCAGGTCGGCGGGGAAAAGAACGGTAAACCGCAATGAATCTGATTCCGAGAGAGGTGCGGCCGGATAGAGCAGCAATTCATCGGAAAGCCCGTTCATGAGCACCTCTTTCGTCAGCGCCAGCAGGCCTTCGGAAAAGCTGAAAACACGTTCTTCAGAGGGTTCAACAGCGAGCGGCAGGAAATCCCAGCGCCACAGGTCTGATGCAGCGCAGGCGATGAAATTGCGATTATCATAGCGCCCGGTAAACAGCACCCGAAGCGTATCAAAACCCGGCGTTTTAATCCGGGGCAGTACGGCAGTGATGATGTTATCATGGACGCGGAAGGGCATCTCTTTGCAGGAAACATACGACGATGCCGGCGGCAGCTTGGTAAAGTCGAACCCGTCAAAGGGGCCTGTGGACGCATCGGAGAGAGGACGGACCAGCGCATTCGGCATGGCGGCCTGAACAGTGGTAAGGCTGCAGAGACATGGCAATGTTCCCACAAAAAGGAAGACTCCTCTTGATTTCAGCCGGCCCAGCTCTTTTTTTGCCTCATCATCCCAGTCAAAAAGTATGAGGAGATCGATGTCATGCTCTTTGCCGGCCGGTGATTCGATGAAATCGGTATGGCGTTTAAGGGCAAGTTGCATGAATCGGCGGTCAAGCACGGGCCGTGCATTGTAAAGAGCATAGCCGAATCGTTCCGGCAGTACCGTCGTAATCGCATAGCGGGAGACAACCATGGTATCCCGGAACGACCGGGCACAGCATCGCAGGAGGTGCCGGCCTGCAGCAAGGTTCCTGAGGCGAAACGACAGGTCATGCCTGAAGAAACCGGGGTCGACCGGAACGGCCTGCTGCGCAATAGTACGGTTTTTCTCCATGACCCTGACGGCGACCGTATCCCGCTGTTCCGAAACGCCTTCGATACTGACGGTTGCAACAAGCGGGGAATCGGCCGGATGACTTTCGGGAACATTATAAAGTCCCATCTGTAAATATTTGCAGCGCTGCACGCTGTAAAGCGGAAGGTAATAGACGTTTTTGTCGGAGAAACTTTCCGCCTGCAGTGTTGTGTTTGACCAGTTACCGTCCGAAATGAGCACCATTGCTGTAGCCTGCTGCAAAATTCTGTCATTCATGGAGACGGGAAGGTAACTGCGACGGTCCAGCCACGAGGGAGGCGTTTTTTCCCTGAGCGGACGCAGCGAATCGCCGAAGCAGTAGAAAACGAACCGCTGTTTTTCATCAGCGTGTCCGCTGTTCCATTGTTCAAGCGACGAGAGAGTCTTGAAAATCACGTCGTCACGGGAAAAAAGCCGCATGCTTTTCGAGACATCGACAAGCACGGGAACCGGTCGCAGCGGGGAGGGAAGCCGTTCAAAGACAAAGGATGGTTCGATAAAAGCGACAGCAAGGAGCGCAACAAGACTGATCCGCAATGCGAGGAGCAGATACCGGGTCGGGAAGGACAGCGCAAGCCGCATAATCCTGACCGCTGAAACCACCGTAACCGTGACGAAAAGCGCCAGCACGACAATGATAACAGGAGACATTATTCTGCCGCTGTATTGATAAGGAGGGTGTCTTTTTTCCAGTACCGGTCGTTCTGCTCGGGATAGTCAGTGGTAAAGTGCAGCCCCCTGCTTTCTTTCCGCTTTATGGCGGAGAGCACGATCAGCTTTGCGGTGGTCACCAGATTGCGGAGCTCCAGCAGCGGTACGGAGATTCTGGTGCGTTTATAAAAATTTAGATCG
>CAISVC010000368.1 GCA_903888815.1 uncultured Fibrobacterota bacterium | reverse complement strand
GCGAATGTTATTTTTAATGCAAACCGACAACCAAAAACCGGAAAATTTTTATGAATCAGGGCCTGTTCGAGAGCCTTGTAGGCAGGTTTTACGATACTACGCCGGTGGAAAGCGTGCCGCTTGCCGACCGCCGCATCATATCCATAAAAGACAATCTCACCCGCATTTTCAATACGCGCGAAGGACTGCTCCCGCACCTCAAGGGCTACGGGCTGCCGGATATCTCGGAAATCTACCGCACCATGCCGCACGGCGTGGAGCGGCTTGAAGAGGCCATGGCGGCGACCGTCGAAAAACACGAGCCGAGGCTGCGCAATGTCAAAGTGCTGCGCCAGCACGTCGCCGAACACGCCATGACGCTGGCATTCTCTATTTCCGGTGAGGTGCCGGGGTTCGGCACTATCACGTTTCAGACCACTTTTTTCACCAACGGCCAGTCTTCGATCGGATCGTGGAAAAAAGCTTAACAAAGGCTACAGTCTATGATTGAAAAGTATTACGAAGAAGAACTGCGCTACCTGTATGAGTCCGGCCGGCAGTTTGCAAAAGCGCATCCGGATCAGGCGAAGTTCCTGAATATCGACGCGGTCGGAGACCGCGACCCGTATGTGGAACGCCTGTTCGAGGGGTTTGCGTTTCTGGCCGCCCGCATCCGGGAAAAGCTCGACGACTCGTTCCCCGAGTTTTCCGAGGGCATGATTGACCTCCTGTGGCCGCACCTGCAACAGGAGATCCCCTCGGTGGCCATGGTGGAATTCAAGCCGCGCAGCGGCTATCTGGCCGAAACCAAAGTCCTTCCGCGGGGCACCGAACTCCTCTCGCGGCCGACCGGCCCGGAAAACGTGATCTGCGCCTTCACCACCACGCAGGAGGTACCTCTCAATCCTGTATCGCTCGCGACGGTCGAAAAACGCGTTGATACAAAAGGTAAAGGAACGCTGACTTTCCGGTTCAGGATCGAACAGGGCATCACCTGGCCGCAGGTCAGACTCGATCCGCTGCGGCTCTACCTGCATGCCGAGCTGCCGGTCGCGCTGACCCTGCATGAGCTTCTCACGCGCCATGTCGCTTCGGCAAAGATCGTCTATGACGACGGCGGCAGCGGCAAAGAAATGGTCCTGGACGGCCGCATTGCCGTGACCGCCGGAGGCCTCACGCCGGGAGAGGCGCTTCTGCCCTGCGATTCCCGGGCTTACTGGGGTTATGCGCTGCTCCTCGAATACTTCGCGTATCCGGAAAAATTCCTTTTTGTTGACCTGCACGGCCTTGATCAGGACCCGTTCAAGGCGCTTGAAAACCCGCCGGACCGCTGTGCCGTGTCCCTGACCTTTGACTGCGATTTTCCGCGCGACCGTCCGTTCGGCACCGAAACCTTCCGGCTCTTCTGTTCGCCGGCAGTCAATCTGTTCAAGCGCACCACCGAACCGGTCCCTACGAAAATCACGGAAAACGAGTACCTGGTGATTGCCGACATCGAACGGCCCGCCTCCTATGCCGCGCACAGCATCGTTTCGGTCACCGGCATCGACCGGGTGAGCGGCGAGCGCATCAATTACGAACCGCTGCACTCGTTCAGGGGAGCAGCCGGCGGCTCGAGCAGGAGTTTTACCGCGCGGTACCGCCGCGGCTCCGGGAAAAAACGCGAACTCCTGCTTACCATCGGCGGGCGGAGGCCCGGGCAGGACGTTTTGTCAGAAGAGAATCTCTCAATCGAGGCATACTTTACCAACGGCTCCGTGGCCCGGGATGATATCGGCGAAAACGGCATAGCGTTTCCGGGTTCCGATTTCCCGAACGCCGTTTCGTTCACCAACATCACGCGGCCGACCCTGCCCTGCCAGCCGCCGCCGGACGAACACCGGTGGACCTTTCTGGCGCACCTCGGCGCCTCTTACTCGTCGCTTGCATCGGCCGAAAGCCTGAAAGCGTTTCTCAAACTCTACGACTGGTCGGGCAGCGAGGGACGGCGAAGGCGGATCGAGGCTGTAAAAGAGGTGACGATGCAGCCTTCCGAAACCCTTTTCCGTGGAAGCCTGGTGCGGGGAGTGAAATATACGGTCATGATAGAGGAAGCGGCGTTTGCGGATCTCCACGACCTGCATCTGTTCGGAGAAGTGCTGGCCGCATTTTTCAGCCACTACGTTTCGATCAATTCGTTTTTCAATCTCGAGCTCAGCGCACGGCCTTCGGGCCGGACACTCGGCTGGGAATCGCTGCGGGGAAAACGATGGCCGACCTGATCGGATATCTTGAACGCGAAGCGAGGCGGCTGAATTTTTTCGGCACCGTAGCGCTGCTCGAAGAGCATTTCGAGGAACAGGGCGCGGCCGATCCGGTGAATTCCGGGCGCATACAATTCGAACCCGACCCTTCGCTCGCGTTTCCAGCCTCGGATATTGTATCAATAGTAAAGCATGATGACCGCATCGCGATCAAGGTTTCGTTCATGGGCCTCGTCGGCGTCTCGTCGCCGCTGCCCGTCTATTTTTCCGACTATATCGTCCGGCATGAGGCCGAGGCAGGAGCGCTCCTGGATTTTCTGACCATTTTCAACAACCGGATCTATGCGCTCTTTTACCGGGCGTGGAAAAAATACCATCTGACCGGTATCACCGCCCGGGCAACGAACGACCCGATCCTCCGCTGCATTGCCGCGCTTGCAGGTGTTCCGCTCAACATGGAACTGCCGGCCCCGGCCCTGCGCACGCTGGCCTATGCGGGCCTCTATGCCGGCGCCCCGCGCGGTCATGCGCTGCTGGAAGCGCTGCTGTCCGATTATTTTGGGAACATCCCGGTCAGGGTGCAGGAATTCATGCCGCGCTGGGCGCCGCTCCCGGACCCGATGCGGCTCGGCGAAAACGACCATAAAGGCCTTTACGGCAACGCTCGGCTCGGCGAGACTGCGATACTCGGCACTTCGATATACGACCTCGGCGGCAAATTCCGCGTGAGCATCGGCCCTCTCACGCCGGAAATGTTCGAAAGTTTCCTTCTCAAGGGCAGCAACCACGCTGCAGTAAAAAAACTTATCGAGGCGTTTCTGTATGATCCGCTCGATTACGACCTCGAGGTGCTGCTCCAGAGCTGCGACCTCAGCGCCGTCACGCTCGGCGCCGACAACGCGCGGCTCGGCGTTACCGCGGCGCTCGGCGCATCATCGGGAATGTCGGAAGTAAAGTCAATGGTGCTGGAGGGGAGAAGTTTTGAAGAGTGAGGCAAATAGCTGCTATTCCGATTTTCCTAAAACTTTAGTGAGCACGTTCTTAACCGTTTCACCCGGAACGCCGCTCTTCACCACCGATGTCCCTGGTTTGGCAGGTACCACGAAGTTGATTTTTCCCCCGGAAACTTTCTTGTCGAAAAACATGGCGCTATAAAGGTCGCAGTCTGAAGGAATTGACGGCAGCTTAGGCCTGGGCATAGCCCGTAACAAGGTGTCATACGCGGCCGTGTCCGAGGCAGGAATCGTTTTAAGAATTTTTCCCAGCGCGCAGGCGCATGCCATGCCCCACCACAGGGCCTCGCCGTGGAGCAGTTTTTTGAAACTGAAATATTTTTCAAGCGCATGCGCAAAAGTATGGCCGAAGTTAAGCAGCATGCGCTTGCCGCCGGTCTCCCGCTCATCAAGCCCGACAATGCCGGCCTTGATTTCAATGCTCCTTCTCATGCCTTCGAGCAGTACCTGACTGCGGCCTTTAATCAATACTCCCTTATTGACCGACACGAAATCAAACATATCCCTGCCGCCGATAAACGCATATTTGAAAAGCTCGGCACAACCTGCCAGGAATTCCCGCTCTGTCAGCGTGTCAAGAAATGCAGTATCGATACACACAAGACTCGGCTGATGAAACGCACCGATGAGGTTCTTGCCGCATGCGTGATCGACGCCGGTCTTGCCGCCGATGCTCGAATCCACCATGGCAAGGAGCGTTGTCGGCACCTGCACGTACGCTACGCCGCGCAGCATGGTTGCCGCGGCGAAACCTGCCACATCACCCACCACGCCGCCGCCCAGGGCAATGATCACGCCCGACCGTTCGAATTTTGCCTTAAGTAACGTGTCGAATATTCTGCTCCATGTCGCTATTGTTTTGTAACGCTCGCCGTCAGGCATGACGTGGATGGTGAGCCCAAGCTCCTTTTTCCACTTCTCTATCTGCTTTTGGTAAAGATTCCGGATCGTCGTATTGGTGACAAGCCCGAATTTGCTCTTCGGAAACATTTTCTTCAAGCGGGATGAAAGCCCTCCGGCGATCCCGCTGTCGAGAACAATCGGGTATGATCGGGGGCCGAGATTAACTTTGAGTTCCATATAATTTTCTCTATAACAAAATATGTTTTGATACCATTGGAAAATATCCCTGCTCTTCTATTATTTCAATCTTTGCACCGATGGCGCGAAAGTCTTCGACAAAAGTCGGATAAGTCACGGCCGCCGCTTCTGCCGTGTCAATTGTCGTCTCACCCTCGGCGATCATGCCGGCGAGTGCGAGCGCCATGACCACACGGTGGTCGTCGTGACCGCTTACGGCCGCTCCCTTGAGCGCGCTTTGCCGGACCGTCAGGCCGTCTTCATGCTCCGTAACCGCGGCACCCATTTTCGAAAGCCCTTGTTTCATGACCGCGATGCGGTCGGTTTCCTTGATGCGCGCCTGTGCCACATTGATAAACCGGGTCTCCCCTTGTGCGGCACAGGCGACGACCGACAGCGCAGGCAGAGCATCGGGCATGGCGTTGAGATCAATCACCTTACCGCGCAGCTTTGCACCGCCGGTAACGGTCACACCGCGTGCCTCATGAACCACCGAAGCGCCCATGCGCCGCAGCACGTCGAATACGGCCTTGTCGCCCTGAGGGTCTGAAAAGTCAAGACCTGTCAGCGTGAGCTTCCCGCCGGCGATTGTGGCCGCGCACGCGGCAAAGCTGGCGCTTGAAAAATCGGACGGTATTGCCATATCAAAAGGGTGATACGCCTGTCCGCCTTTTATGTGAAAGCCGGCGAAGTCATCGGAATACGAAATCTCGATCCCCTGTTTTTTCAGCCACCAGAGCGTGAGTTCGACATAGGGGCGCTCATGAAGATTGATAACGGTGATTTCGGTATTCCCGGCGAGAAGCGGGCAGGTGAAAAGAAGGCTCGACACGAACTGCGATGAAACGCCGTTCACCGTTGTTTTGCCGCCCCGCAGCGGGCCCTGTATGGTAAACGGCAGATCGCCTTTCGGTGATTCAACTGAACAGGTCGCGCCGAGTTTTTCAAGCGCCTGTAAAAGCTGCCGGAACGGACGCGACCGCAATGAATGGTCGCCGTCAAAGCGCCGCGGCTTTGTTCCAATCGCCGCGGCCGACATGAAAAGGTTGGTGCTGGTGCCCGAATTACCCATGTCGAAGAGTCCGGAACCGCTGTCGTATCTCTTTCCAATGCCCTGTATGACCAGATCGCCGCCACGGTCCGTCACCTGTGCGCCCATGGCCATTGCCCCCCTGATGGCCGATGCGCCATCCCCGCGCAGGAGCGGTTTTCGGATGACCGATGTACCGTCAGCGAGCGTTGCGACGAGCAGCGCCCGTATCGTATGGGATTTGGAGGGTGGAATTGCTATGCACCCGGAAAGTTGTGAAGGATGGATTTTCCATTTCATGCAATACTCTTTCAGATTCTAATTTGAGTATTAAAATATTTTTCTTTGGCTAAAGGCTTTAGCTCATGAATAATATTAAAAAACAATATTTCATACGAGAGCCACTGTCAGCCCGAGCAGCTTTTTTGCAGCTCATCAAGATTGAATATTTCTTCACGCACGTCAATACCGGTCCACAGGGTAAATGACGCCAGTCCCTGATAGAGCAGCATGCGGAGGCCGTTCTGCACCTTGCAGCCCGCGCTTTCCGCCTCGGAAAGCAGGCGGGTTTTGGAAGGATTGTAGATGGTATCGAAAACCGTCATGCTGCGGTGGAAATATTTTTTATCGAGCGGCGTTTCACCGGTGTTCGGGTAAAGCCCCGCGCTTGTACAATTTACAAGCAGGGTACACTGCGCCATCGCTGCGGCGAGATCCGGGTCGCTAAGCGATAACGCCTGAACCGCGAATTTCATGGCGCCAGAAATCTCCCCAGCGAGCGCTTTCACGCGCAGCGGATTACGGCCGACAAGCGTCAGCGTTTTCGGTATCCGTTCAATGGCAAGCGCAGCCGCAAGCGTCCGCGCCGTACCGCCGTTGCCGATGATTACAACGTTGCCGCCGTGTGCATCGTGGCCCATGGCGGCGAGCGCACGCAGAAATCCCTCCGGATCAGTGGTGGTGCCGTGAAGCATATTCTTGCGGAAAAAGAGCGTATTGACCGCACCGAGCCGGTACGAAAGCGGCGAAAGGACATCACAGAAAGAGGCCGCCCGCTGCTTGTGCGGCAGCGTCACATTGGCGCCGAGCGCTGAAACATCTCGAAGCATATAGATAACGTGGTGCAGATGTTCGCCTTTTACCGCGAGGGGAATATAGACATACGGCAAACCGAGTTTTTGAAACGCATGATTGTGGATCTGCGGTGAAAGCGAATGCGCCACCGGATACCCCAGAAGGCAAACGATGCGCGAATCGCCGCGTATGAACGGTTCTCCTGTCATTGGACGCTCGCCGTAATAAAGGTTCTGACCCGGTTCCTGCCCTCGTTTTTCGCCCGGTAGAGCGCGACATCGGCTTCTTCGATCATCTGCTGGGGCGAAGCGATGTCGTCGCGGTATGTGGTAACGCCGAGCGACGCGGATAGACGGCCGCCCGGCAGCGCCTGTTCATTGACAAAACGGTAATCATAGATCGCCTGACGTATGTTTTCGGCGGTCTTGAATGCCGATTCGAGTCCGAATTCCGGTAAAAGCACCGTGAACTCCTCGCCCCCGTACCGGCAGACCGCATTGTCCTGACTGCATACCGCGTGAAGAATGCGCACGGTCTCGATAAGCGCAATGTCACCCTGGATGTGACCGTTATTATCATTGTATTTCTTGAAGTGGTCGAGGTCAAGCATGATGAGCGAAAAGAGTTTGCCGCTCGTGCGCGCCTGCAGGAAAAGGCGCTTGAATTCGTCGTCGAAGAAATAACGGTTATAGGCTCTCGTCAAATCGTCGGTCAGGGCGCGGCTCGCGGTGTCGACGTATTCACGCGCATCGACAATTTTCGGAGACACGATCTGCTTTTTTAGGTTGGTGTAATAGTCGAGCGATGCCACGTGAATACCCACGTTCCGGCCCAGCCTCTCGCTCAGAATATATTTGTGCTTGAGAATCTCCTTCCAGTCGCGCTTCGCCTCTTCCTCGGGAAGCCGTATCTGAATGAGCGCAAAAATGAGGTCGCGGTAATAGGTGCCGGGTTTCTTGCCGATGGAATCGAGCAGGTACTCGTCGTCCTGAATATGGTCAACGATGTCGCCGCTGGCCATCTCGATGAGTTTCTGGGCGGTTAATTTTTTCAGGTTGTCTATATCTTCAATGTTAAGCAGAAATTCGCTCTGGAGATCGCCCAGAGGAACCTCTCCGCCATCGGGTGCATTGTCGGTTGTTTCCATCATCGACAGGTGTTCCATAGAAACAGGGTTCACTGAGTGCAAATATTCGCTTCTGTTTACGGATAACGCCGGCTGTTATTGCCGCTGCTCTTTTGTCCGAGTTGAATATAATAAAAATACCGCAGCTTCTCCTCGGTTTTCGTATTGATTTTTTCTTGCTTTCCCGCCTCCCATGTTTTATAATTACTGTAATGAATAAAGCATTGCTTAAAAGCGTTCTGCCCGAACTCGGCAAATTCCTGCGGCTTTTCCGTGAAAAAAGCGGGCGGAATCTCGCTCCCGTCGCGCGGAACGCCGGTATCTCGATCAGCATGCTTTCGCAGATCGAACGCGGCATCGTGTCGCCGTCCATTGACACGCTCTGCAGGGTATGCCGCGCCCTCGACATCGACATGCCCGAGCTGTTCAGGCGGCTTTCGGCGAGCGAACCGGTGCGTATCCACAGGGGCGGCGAGCGGCTCACCATGGAGCGTGCAGGAGTACGCTACGAGCAGCTCATGACCAATCAGAGCTCCGCTTTTCCGGCAGAGCTCTTCTGTATCGAGGTAAAGCCGGGATGCACAACCGCCATGAGCGGCGGGGGACATGAAGGCGCGGAAATGGGATATGTGCTTCAGGGGCGTGCGCGGCTGACGGTGGGGCGCGACGAGTATGAGATCAACCGGAATGACAGCGTTTTTTTCAATGCGCATCTGCCGCACCGGCTTTCAAACACGGGGAAACGGCTCTTCAGGGCGGTGTGGAGTATCTCTCCCCCGCATGTGGATTATTTGAAAACCAGTTGATGCGTTGAAAAAGGGAAATAGTATGGG
>CAISVC010000367.1 GCA_903888815.1 uncultured Fibrobacterota bacterium | reverse complement strand
TTCCGCAACGACCGCCATGAGGGCCGACGCCTGACCGCGGCCGATGCCCTTCTGCTCACGCGTGATGCAGATCGAGCCGCCGCCGATACCGACCTTGACAAAATCGAGCTGCGCTTCCTGGACAAGGAAACGGAACGCGTCGCCGTCCACGATATTGCCGCCGCCCACCACTATTTTGTTTTCGTAATGCTTGCGGACCCACAGGGCGGCTTCCTTCTGGAATTCGGAATAGCCGTCCGATGCGTCGAAGCACAGGACGTCGGCGCCGGCTTCGATAAGCGCCGGGACGCGCTCCCTGTAGTCATGCGTGTTGATGCCGGCACCCACCGCAAGACGTTTCTGATTGTCAAGCAGCTCGTCGGGGTTGTTCATGTGGTCGAAGTAGTCCTTTTTAAATACCAGCGACTGGAGCTTTCCGTTGTTATCAAGGATCGGCAGGCACTCTTTTTTCTGCTTCCGCAGGAGACGGTTCGCCTCATGGAGCGTAATGCCGACCGTGCCGTACACCACGTTTCCCCTGGGGGTCATGAATTCAGACACCGGGCGCTTGAGATCGTCTTCGAACTCCCAGAAATCCTTATCGGTAAGGATGCCGAGGAATTTGCCGCTCCCGCTGCCGTCATGGGTGACCGGCATGGTCGAGTGCCCGGTGCGTTTGCGCAGGTTGACGGCTTCTGCAAGGGTAGTATCCGGGCGTACGTTCGAATCGGACGGAACGAATCCCGCCTTGTGCGTTTTGACCCGCTGCACCATGGCCGCCTGCTGTGCTACCGGCTGTGAGCAGTACATGAACGACAGTCCGCCGAGCCGCGAGAGCGCGATGGCCATTTCAGGCCCTGAAACCGATTGCATGCTTGCGGAAACGAACGGGATATTGATTGAAAGCGGAGATACTTTGCCTTTTTTAAATTTTGCGACCGGCGCGGCGATCGAAACGTTTTGTATCAGATGCTTCTTTTCGGTAAGCCGCGGCACCAGGAGATATTCGGAAAAGGTGCGGGAAACTTCATCGAGTATTCGTGCCATAACAACCTCATTTTGATGGGGTAGCTTTTTATATCAAGCCATAAAAATAGGTAACAACCCGGGGTTTTGTAAACAAATCGATGAATTGCTTTATTGCTTTATCTTTTTCACGCTTTTATTTTGTCTATAGACTGGAGGGATCACCGAAGATTGCCTCGCTCTCCGGGGTCCCCGGGCTTGAAGCCACCCCTATGATCGCTCGACAACCCTCGGTGATCCCTCCTGAATTCAAATAAAAAGAGGGTATCGGTAAGCGGAATTTCATCAACCAACTATGAGTAAAAAATCCTTCGTTAACCGCAACGTTATTCTTACCGGTTTCACCTCCTTCTTTACCGACGTTTCCTCAGAGATGATCTATCCGCTGCTGCAGGCCTTCGTGAGCGCCATTCTGGCGGCGAGGGGAGCGCTCGTCGGGCCGGTTCTCGGCATCATCGAAGGAGTGGCGGAATCAACGGCAAGCCTGCTCAAAGTGTTTTCCGGCTATTACTCCGACCGGATACGGAAGCGGAAACTGCCGACCATTTCCGGATACAGCCTCTCGGCAGCCGCGAAGGTGCTGCTTTTTTTTGCGTCTTCGGGCTGGTACTTTGTGCTGTTTTCGCGGTTCATCGACCGTATTGGAAAGGGAATCCGGACTGCTCCGCGCGATGCGCTTATTTCAGAATCAACCCCGTCTGAGATGCAGGGCAGGGCGTTCGGCCTGCAGCGCGCCATGGATTTCGCCGGCGCCACCGCCGGCGTGCTCATACTCTATTTCCTGAGCCTGAAATTCATCGATCACGCAAGCGGCACCATCAAAAATATGACGGGCTTCTACACCATGTTCGTCGTGTCGATCGTGCCTGCGGCGATCGGCGTTGTTTTCCTGTTCTTCCTGAAGGAACCGCCTGCTGTTGCCGGAGTGCAGGCTAAACAGCGGCCAAAACCGAATCTCGATTTCAGGCGCTACGACCGGAATCTCAAAATATTTTTTCTGGCCCAGGCTGTTTTTACACTCGGTAATTCATCGAACCAGTTTCTGCTGCTCCGCAGCATGAACCTGGGACTCGCACTGCCGTCCGTCGTCCTCATGTATATGCTGTTTAATTTGTCATCGTCGCTCCTGTCGGGACCTTTCGGTTCGCTTTCCGACAGATTAGGTTTCAGAAAGGTACTTATAGGCGGCTATGCACTGTACGGTGTCGTCTATGCGGCGTTCGGTTTTATCAGCCGGGAAAACGCGGCATTGCTGTGGGCATTCTGGCCGCTCTACGGCGTCTATGCCGCAATGACCGAGGGCGTTGAAAAGGCGTTTGTGGCAAAACTCGCGCCGGCCGAATCGAAAGCGACCGCGCTGGGTTTTTCGCACACCATCATCGGGATCGGGCTCCTGCCCGCAAGCATCATCGCAGGCACCCTCTTTGCCGTACAGCCGGCCGCGCCGTTTCTTTTCGGGGCGGGAACCAGCATTGCTACCATTATTATCGTCGGGTTGTGGGTGAAGGAAAGACCTGTTCAATAATAAAAGGATAGTATCCGCGACATATTTTTCTTTCAGTATGAAAAAATCACCTTCTCATGACGGGCAGGACATTTTCGACCAGCGCCGCGACGAGGTGCTGCGGAAAAACGCGCCGCTTGCCGACCGCATGCGGCCGCGCACCCTCGAGGAGTTCATCGGCCAGGACCATATCATCGGTTCGGGGCGGCTCCTGCGCCGCGCCATACAGATAGACCAGCTTTCGAGCGTTATTTTCTACGGCCCGCCCGGCACGGGCAAGACCACGCTGGCACGGATTATCGCCAACACCACGAAAGCGCAGTTCCTTTCGATCAATGCAGTGCTTGCCGGTGTCAAGGAGATCCGCGATGCGATCGAGGCTGCACAGAAAACGCTCTCGCTTTACGGAAGGCGCACGATCCTTTTTATCGACGAGGTGCACCGTTTCAACAAGGCGCAGCAGGACGCGCTGCTGCCGCACGTGGAAAACGGCGTGCTCATTCTTATCGGCGCAACCACGGAAAACCCCTATTTCGAAGTCAACAAGGCGCTGGTGTCGCGGTCGCGCATTTTTCAGCTTAAGCAGCTCACTGAGGACGACCTGCGCGCCATTGCACGGCAGGCTGTTGGCGATGAAGAGCGGGGATACGGGAAAAGGAAGATTGCGATTGACGATGACGCGTTATCGCATCTTGTTAAGGTTGCAAACGGCGATGCGCGCGGCGTGCTCAACGCGATCGAGCTTGCCGTCGAGACCACGAAGCCTTCGGCCGGCGGCGTGATCCGCATTGACCGCGCCATTGCCGAAGAGTCGATCCAGCAGCGCGCCGTGCTCTATGACCGAGACGGCGACGCGCACTACGACACGATTTCGGCGTTCATCAAATCGGTGCGCGGCTCTGACCCGGACGCGGCGCTCTACTGGATGGCGAAGATGCTGTATGCGGGGGAAGACCCGCGTTTTATCTTCCGGCGCATGCTGATTCTCGCCTGTGAGGATGTGGGTCTGGCCGATCCGGCCGCGCTCGGCGTGGTCATGGACGCGGCACAGGCGTTCGACTACGTGGGCCTGCCCGAAGGAAGATACCATCTCGCCCATGCTTGCCTGTACCTCGCGACCGCGCCGAAGAGCAACTCCAGCATGGCTTTTTTCGACGCGATCAAGACGGTGTCCGAAGAGGCGGCTGACGACGTGCCCGGCCACCTGCGGGACGCGAGCCGTGACAGCGAAGGGTTCGGCCATGGCGAGGGCTATATGTATCCGCATGCCTACCGCGACCACTGGGTGGCGCAGCAGTATCTGCCGGATGCTTTGCAGGGGAAAGTATTTTTTCAGCCGTCGGAACAGGGGTTCGAGCGATCGATCAAGGAACGCGTCGCACGCTTCCGCGAAGCGCAGCTGGAGGCGATGATCGAGGAGGATCTGTCGAGCCCGCTGAACGTCAGGGAGAGCGCCGCTCAGAACAGAGGAATGTGGCTGGAACGGACGCTCGGAAGCCGCGGCGAGCAGCTCGGCCGCGTGCGGGAGCGGCTGCTTGCACTTGCCGATATAAAGAGGCAGAGCCTGGTACTCGATCTCTGCGGCCGCACCGGGCTGCTGGCGTTCGAAGCGCTGCGCCGCGCGCCTGAAGGAGGCGTCTGGGTGCTCGCGCACGACGACCGGTCGTTTGCGACGCTCCAGGCAATGGCAAAGACGCATGATACGCTTTCGCGGCCGCAGATCGTAAGAACGGATTTTGCAAAGTTTGAAAGGGACCTCCGGGCCGCTGCAGGAAAAAAAGTCCTGTTCGATGCCTGTATCGGTCGGAATATTCTTACGCGGGAAAAAAATAAAATTGCGCTGGTTGAACAGGTCCTCGGATTTCTTCGGACCGGCGGCACATTGGCGCTGGCGGAGATTGTGCCTTCGGAAGGACAGCGGATTTCCAGACTGGCCGAATCCTGGAATATTGATCAAAACGCAAAAACAATTTTATCGGACGCGGAGCAGGAGCTTTTCAGTGACGCGGGCGATCCGATGGTCTCCTTTACTTCGGCAACTCTTGAAAAAGAGCTTGCCGCGGTTGCAGGCGCCGCCGTGGCGGTAACGGTGCAGAACGACAGTGCCGCCCGCCGGATTTCACCGGTTGAGATCGATTTCTGGTTCAGGAAGACCGACCGCAAAGGCCGGTTGTCGCTCGGTGACCGGGTTCAAAAGGGGGGCGGCGAGACTGCCCTGACGGCACTTGCCTCCCTTTTCCATCGAAAACTGGATTATCAGGAAGTCTTTTGGAGGACCGTTACTGCATTTGTTACAATACAATCAAACAGGCACTGAGGCACTAAGGTTTAATAATTTAGGTTCCAGTTTGATTCAAATGGGTCACCATTTGGGGTGTCCCGCATGCTGCTCTTCACGGCACACAATGTGGCACTACTCCGCTTACCGCAAGCGTTCAGCTTTGCAGCAGCGGTGGTAAAACATTCGCCAAGAGGCGAAAATTCACGTTTGCGTTTCGCGGGCCACGTGTGCACGTTCAGAAACAGTATACGGGACACCCATTCAAATCGCACTAGAGCCATAATTTATTACTCAATGCCTGTTGCCTCTGTGCCTCGTGCCTACCATCCTTTCGGAACCACATGGCAGGCGGCTGAAGCCGGATGCTTGCCGAAATAGTTCTGGTGATACTCCTCGGCCCGGTAGAATTCCGCTGCAGGAACAATTTCAGTGACCACGCTGTTCCGGAACCCCAGGCGCAGCTTTGATTTCAGGGCAGCCTGCTTCTGCTCTTCAGAGTGATAGAATACCGCGGAACGGTACTGAGTTCCGACATCGGGCCCCTGGCGGTTGCGTGTGGTGGGATCGTGGATCTGCCAGAAAAAGTCTAAAAGCCGATCATAGGAAACAGCCCTGGGATCAAAGGTGACAAGAACGGCCTCGGCATGGCCGGTGGTGTCCGAACACACCATTTCGTAGGTTGGGTCCGGCACATGACCGCCCGTATATCCGACGTTGGTCTCAATGACACCCTTGACCTGCTTGAATGAGTATTCCACGCCCCAGAAACAGCCGGCCGCAAAGGTCGCCTGCTCGCAGCGTCCGTCTTTCGCGGCAAACAGTTTCGCATACTCGCCGTATCCCTCTTTTTCCAGGTCCCGGACAGGAATAAAACGCAGCGAGGCGGAGTTGATGCAGTAACGCAGTCCGGTCGGCGCAGGGCCGTCCTCAAACACATGGCCGAGGTGCGAACCGCCATGCGCGCTTTTTACTTCGGTCCGTATCATGCCGGGACTGTTGTCGGTCTTTTCAACGACATTCCCTTTAACAAGCGGCTTCGTGAAGCTGGGCCACCCGGTTCCCGATTCGAATTTATCAAGTGAGCTGAAAAGGGGCTCGCCTGAGGCCACATCCACGTAGATGCCGGGCCGGTGGTTGTTCCAGTATTCGTTGAGGAACGGCGGCTCGGTGCCGCACTCCCGGGTCACCTCGTACTGCAAGGGGGTGAGTTTCGATTTCAGGTTGTTCTTGTCCATAGCCCCTCCGGTTGAAAAAAGAAGGAAAAAGAAAATCCCGGCTATTGCCGGAAGTTCATGAATTTTCATTACATTATTCATAGTTGTAAGCCTTATTGTCTGTTGCTATCTGCTTATTACGGCCAACCGCCGGGGAATATGGTCTGAAGAGATAAAAACGTTAATGATTAATAATAAAATTTTGCTTTTCCCACCCCGGGCCCGCCAGGACACATTTTTAAAAGGGGAAAACCATGAAAATCGCAGTCGGCATGAGCGGAGGAGTTGATTCCTCGGTTGCTGCGCTTCTCCTGAAACAGCAGGGTCACGATGTGTTTGGTCTGACCATGAAGATCTGGAGGGGCAACGGAGAACCTGCTGCTCGCAAAGGAAATGCCTGTTACGGGCCGGAGGAGATTGAGGACATCAAACTGATGGAATCCCTGTGCGAAACGCTCGGTATTGAATATCATGTCATTGACTGCTCCGAACAATACGAACGGATTGTCCTGGAATACTTCAGGAAAGAGTATCGCTCCGGAAGGACGCCCAACCCGTGCATCCGCTGCAATCAGGAGATAAAATTCGGGGTGCTGCCCGGCCTTGCAAAAGAAGCGGGGCATTATTTTGACAAATTCGCCACCGGCCACTATGCGCGAATCGGCCGTGATGATAATCGAAAGCGCTGGCTGCTGAAAAGAGGGGCGGATAATCGCAAGGACCAGTCGTATTTTTTATATCGCCTGACCCAGGAGCAGCTTGCTGCAACGCTGTTTCCGCTCGGTGACAGATATAAAGACGAAGTGCGTGCGATTGCAAAAGAGGCAGGGTTGCCGGTGCATGATAAGGAAGAGAGCCAGGATTTTTACACCGGACATTACGGCGATATCGTCGGACGGGAAAATAAGCCCGGCGACATCGTTGACCGGCAGGGAAAGGTTCTGGGAAAGCACCGCGGGATCTGGCACTATACCGTGGGCCAGCGGAAAGGCCTGGGCATTGCGCATTCAGAACCGCTCTATGTGCTCTCCATCGATGCCGGGAAAAACAGGATCGTGGTCGGCTCCGGACATGAAACGAAAAGCTCGGTGTTTACCGCCATCGACTGTTCATGGATCGCCTTCGAGAGGCCCGCCGGAGCATTTACTGCAAAAGTAAAGATTCGTTCGGCAACGCCGGAAGCCGAGGCGATCATCGAACCCTGTGAGAATGATGCGGTGAACGTTGCATTCACAACGCCGCATTCCGCCATTACGCCGGGCCAATCGGCGGTGTTGTATGATAATGATGTTGTGCTGGGTGGAGGAATAATTGATCACATTGAATCGTGAGTAAAGCAACTTCGATCAGTATCTGTTCAAAGGACTATTGGTTTTGGAAGCAAAAGAAGAACACCAGCCGCAGTCACAGTCGATTGTCACCCCCGAGTCGCTCATCTCGGTGCTCGGCGTGGTATACTCGCACCGTAAGACAAGCGACGGCGGCGACATGTACCTCACCCGTTTCGGGCTCCACTATGCGGACATGCTGGAACTTGACAAATGGTACGAAGAGGAGTGGTTCGAGGCAAAACGCGAGCGTCTTGAGGGAACGAGCGCCGTATACCGTGTCCCTACCAGGGAAGTGAACGGCAGGAGCATCGAACTCGTGGTCAAGAACTGCCGTGTCGGTGAAGACGTGCCGCTCGAGACCCGCGCGCTCCTCGAATTCCTCAACACCGAATTCAACAGCCCGTGGGAGGAGTTCGCGCTTGTCATGGAGCTGCGCGAAGGGAAATACGGGCCGTCCGAGATCAGCTGCTGTACCCAGGAACCGCTGGCCATTTACGTGCCGCCCGAGAAGATGCAGGTGTGGCAGAGCGGCCGTTCCTATTCGAAAATCAACCGGATCCGCGCCCGCCACCCCGGGATCGACATCGACATTCTGCGCCAGTACAAGCTCATTTACGGATGGATCAGCGGAAAGGACGCGGTCCAGCTGTTTACCGAATGCGGCATGCGCGGGCCGGAGCTCGACCGGGCGCTTGTCCCCTTCACGCAGAAAGCCACCAGCGATCTCGGCAAAAAGGGATATATCATGGTCGACATGAAACCCTCGCATATCATCATCGGTGAGGAGCATGCGAAAATGGCCGAAGCGATCGTCGGCACCACGGCGGAAGATACGCAAAGGCTGAGGGGGCTCGTGCTCTCGGATCTCGTGACCCAGGGCTATTTTTCGGTTGTTGATTATGAGCTTTTAATCCGCTCGCCGGAACACGAGGAGCAGGTGAACTGGTCACGGCGCCATTCCTATCTGGACGACCAGCGTGACCGTTTCACCGCCACCAGCCTGCCTTCGCACCTGGCGTCAGTGGAGATCCTCGGCGTACCCTATATCGTCGGCCACGCGGAGAGCACCGGCGGGAAGCTCTGGGTCGTGGGCCGTAACGCACGGCTGTTTGATTATTTTCTGCCGGAACGGTGGCGGAAAACGCATGCCTGGAAACTTTCTGAAAACAATGAAGTGTACTATACGGTGACAAAAGATAATATCCATCTCGTATGGAGGACTTCACGGGTGGGTGAGCTTCCCCTGCCTGATGCTTCGTGTCCGTATCCAGAAAAGCTGCAGGAATACGGCTTTAACAGTCCGTTCGAAACAATCGCCATTGCGCAGCATTGCAGCAATAACGGCGTGCCGACGGTCTATTTCAGGGCCATCTATATGACCGGAACCGCCAGGCTTGAACAGCCGACCGATGTGCGGAGATATGAATCCCACCGTTCGCTTCTCGATGGTGACGGCAGGCCGGTACTGCTTGAGGACCGCTATTACATTACGCTGCGCGGATATTTCAACGGACCGGACTGGTGGGTGGCGCAGCAGACCGGGCAGCTTTGCCGTCCGGTGAATCTTGAGCAGGCTGTCGCAAAGGGACTGATCGATCCGTCCCTTTTCCGAACGCTGTTCGGAAAAGTGCAGAGTTCCTTGAAAAACCTTGGATATGACGGGGCACTCCTGAAGGGAAACGACCTGCTTCTGGCGCTTGATCCGAAAAACGAATTTTTAAAGGATTCCGAAGGTCTGCCTGAGGTGAGGATCTGTAATCTTGAACTGATAAAAAAAATATAAGGGATATATATGTTCCAACCCTCCCAAGACATTTTGCAGAAGTACGCATCCATACTTGTCAATTTTGCGCTGGGTGACGGCAGGGGAATGAAAAAGGACGAGGTGGTCCAGATAGTCACTCAGACGCCGGGTATTCCGCTTGCCAGAGAAGTGTATCGGACAGTGTTGCGGAGCGGCGGGCATCCGCTCATGAACATCATTGACGACGATTTCAGGCAGATCCATCTCTCCGAAGGCGCCGATCCCCAGATCGCTTTTTTTCCTGAAAAATATTACCGCGGCATTGCTGATACGATTGACCACTCCATCCGGATTCTTGCGGACCGCGATCCGCTTTTTTTATCGTCAATCGACCCGAAAAAAATAATCCTGAATACCGGAAGCGCCAAGCCGTACCGGGACTGGCTTGATGCCAAAGAAGACACGGGCAGATTCACCTGGACGCTCTGTTGTTACGGCACCGAAGGTGTTGCAAAAGAGGCCGGCATGAGTCTCAAGGAGTTCTGGGCGCAGATCGAACAGGCGTGTTTTCTGACAGAGGCTGATCCCATAGCCGCCTGGCGGGCAGTGTATTCGGAAATGCAGAGGATCATTGCCGCGCTCAACGATATGCCTGTTGTAAAGATGCGGGTACAGGCGCGGGAGACCGACCTCACGGTGGGCCTGGGCGAAAAACGGCGCTGGCTTGGCGGAAGGGGCCGCAATATTCCAAGTTTCGAAATTTTCACCTCGCCGGACTGGCGGGGCGTGGAAGGCTCCGTATTTTTCGATCTCCCGCTTTACCGGTACGGCCAGATAATCCGCAATGTCAGTCTTGAAATCAGGGGGGGGCGCATCGTTAAAGCGACCGCTGCGGAAAACGAACAGCTCCTTCTGGAGATGATAGCGCAGAGTAATGCCGATAAAATCGGCGAGTTTTCCCTTACCGACAGGCGATTTTCCAGAATTTCCCGTTTTATGGCCGAAACGCTGTTCGATGAAAACTTCGGCGGCAGTTACGGCAATATGCACCTTGCGGTCGGCAGAGCGTATCATGATGCCTGCAGCATCAACCCGGAGAAGATGACCAGGGAAGATTTCGAAGGCCTGGGCTTCAATGATTCACCCGAACACACCGATATCGTTGCGACATCGGACAGGGTGGTGACCGCGACACTCAAGGATGGAAGCGCGAAGGTGATTTATAAAGAAGGGGAGTTTAGAATATAAAAAAACAGCAGGCAATTAATCCCCCGACCGGTCGCTACCTTCTTGGAGGGTGAATCACCAGTTTCTGTATTTTGCTTTTAATGAGTTTTTCCTGGGAAGGATAATCGGCGGTCACCTGATAGAGATAAATATTAGGCGGCAACGGATAACCGATCTGATCGCGGCCGTCCCAGGTTTCGCCATTGTATGCATTTTTGATTACTTTAAGCAGTTTCCCGCCCAGCGAATAAATTTTAATAACGATGATATAATTGAGGGGTATCGTGTAATTCTGCGTGGTTGTGGTTGACGGG
>CAISVC010000366.1 GCA_903888815.1 uncultured Fibrobacterota bacterium | reverse complement strand
TTTCTACTCCTTGATATTTTTCTCGTAAACTTCGTTTTAATAAATCTCTTTGCTCTGCAGACATGTTGTCTGTTTTAATCTTCAAAACAATATCAGGTTTTGCAGCAAATGCAAAGAGTTCATTGATTTTTTCTTTCGGGAGCTCAACCGCGAGCATGCCACAGTTGAACATGTTCTGCCGGAAGATGCGCGCGAAGTTTTCGGCGATACAGCAGGTGATGCCGTTCACCTCGAGCGCCCATGGCGCATGCTCACGCGACGAACCGCAGCCGAAGTTCGCGCGCGCGGCGATCACGCGCGCTCTGCCGCGCCACTTGCCTTTTGGATCAAACCCATCAAGCTTCAGGTCCTCGAGCAAATGCGGCCGCAAGGCCTCTTTCTCCACCTCGGTGAGGTATTTGGCCGGAATGATTTCATCGGTGTTGATGTCGGATCGGTCTAAAAAAAGTACCCGGCCTCCGAAGTTTTTCATAATAATCTCCTATCTATTAATAATTTCGGGCGTTTCGGTCTTTACTGTTGTACGATATAACGGGCGTACCGCGGTACGCCCCTACGAATGATCAAAAATTCTTTCATCCGGAAAATATTTATCTGTTATTATAAATATTTTCTAGGATCAACAAGATACCCCTCAATTCCCGCCGCTGCCGCCGAGGCCGGGCTCATGAGATGCACCATGCCGCCCCTGCCCATACGGCCGTTGAAGTTGCGGTTCGTTGTTGACGCGCATACTTCGCCTTCGGCCAGGACGCCGGTCGACATACCGAGGCACGCACCGCAGGTCGGATTGGTAACACAATAGCCGGCATCCATGAACACATCGATCAATCCTTCGGCCATGGCCGAGCGGAAGACCGAAGGCGTTGCAGGACACACTATACCGCGAACGTGCGGAGCGAGCCTGCGTCCCTTGACCACTTTTGCCGCTTCGCGGATATCGGAGATGCGGCCGTTCGTGCACGAACCGATATACACCTGATCGATCCGCATTCTTTCCTTTTCAAGCTTGCAGAGCTTTTTCACCTGGTCCGGCTTGTAACCGACGGTCGCAACCGGCTCAAGCCCGGACGCATCGACGGTTACGGTTTTTTCGTAGGATGCATCAGGATCGGACCACCACTTTTTGTAAACAGCCAGCGCCTTTGCCTTGTCGCCGCCGAATTCATCCTTGACGAACGGCCAGAGATAGTCGAGCGTCACTGCGTCAGGTCTGCAGAGTCCCGAGGTCGCGCCGGCATCAACCGCCATGTTAGAGAGCGTCATCCGCTCCTCCATGGACATTGCCTCGACCGTTTCGCCCGCGAATTCAATCACGCGGTCGGTGGCGCCGTTAACCGTTAATTGACGAATGATCTCAAGAATCACGTCTTTGGCGTAGACGCCTTTCGGCAGCTTCCCGCGTAGCTTGACAAGCATGCTTGCCGGCTGCCTGAACGCGCAGATTCCTTTGAGAATGCCGACCTCGAGGTCGGTGGTTCCGACACCGGCGGCGAACGCGCCGAACGCGCCGTGTGTGCAGGTATGGCTGTCGCCCATGATCACCGTATATCCCGGCCTGATGAATCCCTTCTCCGGAAAAAGCGCGTGGCAGACGCCGTTAGAACCGATATCGAAAAAGTCTTTGATGCCGTGACGCTGCGCCCAATCGCGCATGATTTTTCCCTGTACCGCGCTTTTGGAGTCTTTTGCCGGCGTCACATGGTCGATGACCGCCTTGATCCTGGACGTATCGAACACCCGGTCTTTGTTTCGCCAGACAAGGTCGGCGATGGCGGTCGGCGTCGTGATCTCGTGACACATCACCACGTCGAGTCTCATGACCTTTGCTCCGGGAAAGGGTTCGTCCACAACATGCGCATCAAAAATCTTTTCGGTG
>CAISVC010000365.1 GCA_903888815.1 uncultured Fibrobacterota bacterium | reverse complement strand
GACCCGTATGACACATATTTAAGGAGGGAATTCTATGGCCGGCCTTTACCGCTTCGGCATATCGCTCGAAAAAGCGCTCATCGACGCGTTCGACCGGCATATCGCGGCCCAGCGCTATAAAAACCGCTCCGAGGCGATCCGTGACCTGATCCGCGAGGCGCTGACACGCAGGAAATTCGCTCAGGGCGGCGTGGTGGCAGGCGCGATCATCATGACCTACGACCACCACAAGCGCGCGCTGGTCGACAAACTGCTCGATATCCAGCACGATTTCCAGTCGCTCATCATCTCAACCCAGCACGTGCACCTTGACCACCACCACTGCCTCGAAATCGTGGCAGTCAGGGGCAGGGCGCGCGAAATAGAAAAACTCGCCTATTCGATCAAATCGCTCGTGGGAGTAAAGCAGGTGGGCGTCAGCATCGCAACCGCGGGCAGGTAAATATCCAAAAACCGACCGGAGCCACCGAAGATTGCCTCGCTTCCAGGGGACCCTCGACCTGCACTTGAAGGTGCAGGCGCCCCCTATGTCCGCTCGACAACCTCGGTGACTCCGGTATTTGTAATGGGGCTGTATTTTCCCTCGCTGGGTCAAACGTTGGGGCTGACCTGCGTGTCAGCCCCATATAAAAAAAGGCGACCCCCTGGGCCGCCCCGGCGCGTCGTGTTGTTGTTCCTGCCTATTTACCGATGTCCGTCGTTATGCGGATTTCCGGTTTGTCCGGATGGTTGGTTTTAATCACGATCTCGCCGTGGGGTATCGCACTTTCAACCCTTGGAGAATAAAGCGCCAGTTTGTAGATATGCCACCCGTCAGGCCGGATTGAATCGGTCGGCGTCAAGGTATATTTAAAGGGCAAAGGTATGTCTTTCTGCCACTCCGGCATATTCGGGTTGTTGGGCGCCTGGAAATTTACATCCAAGACCTTCAAGTCCGTCTTTTTTGAGGATAGAATAACCGTTCTTGCTTTAGCAGTGTCGCTGCCGCTGAAATTGAGCGATACTTCCGAAACGTCTATAACCGCCACAACGTTTGCCTCTATGCCGAGCCTGACATTCGCATCATTCTCAGCAGCATTGGATGTTACGGTTATGTTTTTGGAAATATGCGTTCCCGCGCGCGTGTTGGAAATATTCACGGTGGCCTCTATCTTTACGGATTTTCCCGGTTCAACCAGCGAATCGTATTTGACCACGGTACAGCCGCAGCCCGGCCGCACACTGGTGAGCTTGAGCGTTGCATTGCCCGTGTTCCTGACGATGAATACCGCGTTGAGTTTGTCCGTTTTGCCTTCGATGACATCACCGCACTGAAAGGTCTTGGTATCGAACTCGATCTTGGGGCCGGCGAAAAGGGACGCGGCAATGACGGGCACCATCAGCATAACGGCAGCGTATCTGGCAGACATTGCATCCTCCTGAATATTGTTTAACCGCCTGCTCTATAAAATATATAATCCCGCCGATAAAACAGACTTCGCTATAGAGTACGGCTTGCGCGGGACAATTGATGCAGCTTCTTCTCAATTAATAGACGCTTTGCATGGCCCAAAACGCTAAGGAGAATGGAGTCACCGAGGTTGTCGAGCGGACATAGGAGGAAGGCCAAAGGCCTGGGGACCCCTGGGAGCGAGGCAATCTTCGGTGACTCCTGAATCTATTTTATTGTTAGGGTTGATTCACTTTCGGTTGAATTGTTCAAAAAGGAGTCACTTAATGCGAGTCCTGTACAACACGACAATGGCTGCCTTTTGGCAGGCAGTTGTTCGGCCAAAACACCTGAGGCGGCGTCAAAAAACCAGAGCAGCGGCAAATGACTGAAAACCTGAATATCCTTTTCGGGTTCTGAGGATTCCCTCTGCGTGCTCATAAAAAGGTGTGATGGCATACAAAATGCAAAAAAAGGCCGGTGAGTAACCACCGGCCTTTTTATATCGGCTAGCGTTCGGAAAGACGTGCCGATTACTGT
>CAISVC010000364.1 GCA_903888815.1 uncultured Fibrobacterota bacterium | reverse complement strand
GTGGTTGATTTCAATTTCAATAAAGTTGTCGATTTCGGTCTGGGGGCCGAACTGTCCCATGCCATTTCTGTGAACAGCAGATTTACAACTCCACGTGCGGACAATACGACATTATACGCTGTCGACAATCCCCTATACGATTCTGCGGGCACTACCATCATCGGGTATAAAGATTCGTCATTCTATACCTTTGCCGGCACCAAACTCATGGCCCATGTCACGCTTGACCCGCTTTTTTTCCTGAGAGGTTCCGATTTCGGCAGACTGCTCGGTGAAGGCGGCAAGATCTACGGCGAAGCGACAATACTCGGCCTGAAAAATTACCCGCGAAACGATTCCCTGCGCATGCCTGACGGGTCCATTTCAAACGGACGGAATCCCTACGGGTATGATACCCTGATGAACAAAATGCCGATCACTTTCGGAATAAATATTCCGGTTCCTTACCTGCTTGATGTGTGTGCGGTCGAGTTCGAGTATTATCAGATGAGATATCCCGACAATTATACCGACGTATTTGAAAACAACCGTCCGCTGCCGTTTACCTACTATACCGATCTCAGCATCGTGGGCTATCCTCAAAACACTTACACAAAAAGCGATAACTGGAAATGGTCGATATATATGAAGAAAAACATCACGAAAAACTTTCATATAGTCGCCCAGGCGGCCCGCGATCATCAGCGGTGGAGCATTCCGGGATTTGTATGGGACAAGTCTTCGGACTGGGAGGACATTTGCACCAGGCCTTCGTATTGGATATGGAACCTGAAGGGGGAGGTCGTTTTTTGATCGTTTGAAATGAATGAAAGATATGCCGGATAAACAATCTACAAGGAGGAGTCGCATGTTTCTAAAAACCAGGTTTTCTGTAATCTTCTGCGTGACGATCATGGTAAGCGTGATGCTGGCTGGTGCCGAGAGCATCACCGACACCAACAAATGGTATCCCACGAACAGGGCGCCCCTTAAAAGGACCAAGTTCGTGTTGCTGCCGGTGACTACCGCAAAGCCTTTGGGCTGGCTGAACCAGCAGCTGCAATTGTATGCGCACGGAATTACCGGACATATGTTTGAACTCGATGCCGGGGCGCAGGACGACATAGCCAACTTTATTAAAAACTCGCAATGGCGCAATGATGCGTACACCGGCGACCGGTGGGAGGCAGGCCCGTACTATGTCAATGGCCTGATCCCGCTCGCGTATATTCTTAATGACGCCCGGCTTATTGCCGAATGCCAGAACTGGATCAATACCATGATCAAGCACCGGGCCGACTGGTTTGCGAATGTAACCCAGGACGATATATGGGCGAGCAGCGAAGCCTGGCAGGCATTGCGGAGCTGGTTCGAAGCGACCGGTGAGCGGCCGCAGGATACGTCGAATTTTTATACCTTGACAAGGAACTATTTCAACCTGCTGAACAGCGCCACGTGGGGGACTTCGTGGGCATGGGCGCGCGCCAATGAAAACTTTCTTGCGCTCCAGTGGTGGCATCGCCGCACCCGTGCTGCGAACGTCACTACCATTGCATCTTCGATTAAATCGCACACGTGTGACTGGACGTCCATTTATAACACAATGACCTCGGGCGGTAACGACCTGAGGAACCCGCAGGGGTGGTATATGCAGTCCCACGTGGTTAACCATGGTATGGCCATCAAATTCGGTGCGGCGTATTATGCCTTTCCAAGTGCTACCGCCACAGACAGTCAGATGGCGGTTAACGCTGAGACGAAAATGACCAGGTACCACGGCCAGATACCCGGCAATTTCAGCGGTGACGAGTCGATAGCCGGCCTCAAAGCGTGGCACGGCACCGAAACCTGTTCCATCGTGGAACAGATGTATTCGCTTGAAAACATGATCGAAATGTTCGGCAAAATTGACTGGGCGGACAAGCTTGAATATCTTGCCTACAACCATCTTACCGGACACATGACGCCCGACGGCTGGAACCGGCAGTACCACGGCCAGGTCAATCAGGCGCTTGTGAACAGTTCGGCAAGATCATGGATGAGCGGTGGCAACGACGCCAACATATACGGCAATTTAAACTGTTCGTTCCGCTGCTGCACGGTCAATATGAACCAGGGGTGGCCCAAGTTCGTTGTTAATTCCTGGATGGCCACGCAGGACAACGGCCTTGCTGCAGTTATCTATGCTCCGACCACGGTCACGGCCAAAGTCGGAAGCGGCAATACGGTGCAGACCGTAACCATCAATGAAACCACGGAGTATCCGTTTAAAAACAGAGTGACCTTTACTATCACGACAAATGCTTCCGTGGCATTTCCGCTTGTTGTCCGGGTGCCCCTGTGGGGAGCGGGAACGAGCATTACGGCTCCGGGAAGTGCGACGGTCACCGGCAGCGGTACTCCCGCGAATCTTGATGCCGGCCAATGGGTAACGATCACCAATACGTGGAACAGCGGCGATGTGGTGACCGTAATGCTTCCGTTCAAAGTCCGTGCTGAAAAGTGGTTCCAGAACGGGACCTATACCGGGACGACCGAAACTTTCAGCAATCCCGGAATGGTCATCTGCCGCGGCCCCATGGTTTTCGGTCTGCGGGTAGCTTCGACCTGGACAAACAATCCATACACCAATTGCATGGGTGCCGCCCGCTGGTCGATAACCTCGGACGGACGGTGGAACTATGCACTCTGCGTGGATACCACCAATGCCGATTCCATAGCCCGATGCTTTCAGGTTGTCGAGCAGAATATTGATGCAAGATTTCCCTGGGGCGCGCGGGGGGACAGGTGCTACGATTCCGCTTCCAATTCTTTCATTACCTTTGCCGGAGATGTTCCGGTATACCTGAGGGCAAAAGCAAAGCGCGTTGCCGCCTGGGGGCTCAGCAACAACTCTGCGGGCGATCCGCCCGCAAGCCCGATGACGACGCTCGGCGCTGTCGCAATGGAGGATGTGCAGCTCATCCCGTACGGGTCCGCGAAGCTGAGAACGGCGGTATTCCCGTGGGAATTTGACCGGCCTCAATATCCGCCCGTTGCAACACTTCCTTCTTCAATGCGGCAGCCGGAAACAGGTCTGGTGGATCAGCGTGTCATGCCTCAGGGAGTGGCATTTGTGGTGAGCAAAGCGCTGAACCACCGCATCGATATCGTTACGATGTCGGGGAAAGTGGTGAGGACTTTCAGCGGGGACAGGGCAGCGAAGTATGTCCTGTCAAAAACAGCGGTCGCGCCCGGAGTCTATCTGATGCGCGCAAAGGTCGGTTCAGCGCTCCAGACGTCGAGGATCGCGGTTGAGTAACAAGTAAAAAAACATTATCAGTACCGGACGGACAGGATTATTCGTCTATACATTCCTCCTCCCCGTATAGCAATATCCTGTCCGTTCTTTTATATGAAAAGGGGATCAGCATGAAGCGTAATAATTATCAATCAGTCATTTTTTCCATTGCACTTATGTTGGGTGCGACCGGCACCATGGCACAGAACAAGTGGTATCCGGTCAATACGACGCCGCTCAAGCAGACGAAATTCGTCATGCTGCCGTTGACAACAGTATTACCTGACGGCTGGCTGCTCAGGCAGCTGCAGGTCATGGCGTCCGGAAGCACCGGTCATGTGCTTCACCTCAAACCGACAAATCCTGAAGATCCTGGTTTTCCTGGTACGTTTCAAACTGAACCGAACTTCTTTCAGGGCTACGTTCCACTGGCGTACCTGCTCAATAACCAGAGCCTCATTGCTGATGTTGAAAACAACTGGATCCCAGGCATAATCGCGAACCGTAACTCAACTTTTGTCGGTCAAACCGGTGACGGTATGTTTGCGCCGATTGAATACTGGCCCGTATTGAAATACTGGTTTGAAGCAAGGGGCAAGCGCGCTTCAGATACGGCAGTGTTCTATGGGATCACTCGCCAGTACTTAAAATGCCTCAATGACTGTTCCAATGCCGCTGCGTGGGGAACAGATTGGGCCTATGCGCTCGGAGAAGAGGCGCAGCTTGCATTAATATATTGGAATCGACTGACCCATGATACGTCTGTAGTGGCCATTTCAAATGCTATGAAAAGCAGTCTTATGAATTGGACGTCAGTCTATCAAACGATGATTTCCGACGGAGATATCAGGAATCTCTCGGGGTGGAACATGACGGGTCACCACGTGGTCAATCATGCCTGGGCACATAAATTCGGTACTTTGTTATGGCAGTTTCCTGCAGGTACGGTTGCGGACAGCCAGGCGAGTTTCTGGGCAGTGGCAAAAATGGCCCGTTACCACGGTCAGGTCGCAGGCGCCTTCTCAGGCGACGAGGCGATTGCGGGCCTTCCGCCATGGCACGGTACCGAAACCTGCGCCATAACAAACCTTATGCCGTCATTGGCATATATGATCGAAATGTTCGGCGAGATTGACTGGGCGGACAGGCTTGAGTACCTCTGCTATAACCATTACCCTGCTCACACTACTCCAGACTTCTGGAACCGGCAGTACCATGGCCAGGTCAACCAGGTCAATGTGGTAAACGCGGCCTGGGGGTGCAACGGGTGCAACAACCTGCCTCTCCTGTACGGCAATTTCAACAGCGCGTTCTGGTGCTGTTCTATACTTATGCACTGGGGCTGGCCGAAGTTTGTAATAAATTCATGGATGGCGACGCAGGACAATGGTCTTGCGGCAATCGTCTACGCCCCCACGATAATTACCGCCAAAGTCGGAAGCGGTACAACCGCTCAGACCGTGACGATCAGGGAAACGACGGAGTACCCGTTTAAAGGCCAGGTACAGTTCACCATTACCACCGCGGTGACGGTCCAGTTCCCGCTTGTCGTGCGCGTACCCAAGTGGGGCTGGGGCACCACCATAACCGCTGCCGGAGCGGCCATCCAATGTCCGGGAGGCGGAGCGCCCACCGGGCTTGGGCTCAGGGCCAACCAGTGGGTAACCATTACGAAGAGCTGGAACAACGGGGATATCGTGACCGTGAACCTGCCGATGAAGCTCAGGACCGAGGTGTATAACGGTTCAGGTACCTATAACGGCACGACCGAAACCTTCGGCAATAAATCCGTGGCCATTGCGCGCGGCCCGATTTATTTCGGCTCGCGACTCGCGATGAGCTGGACCAATCTTATCAATTACGTCAATTGCATGGGGGTCAGGCAGTGGGAGATCCGTAACTCTGACAACCGATGGAACTATGCGCTCTGCATGGAGGACCTGGACTCGTTCAGGGTGACAGAGCAGAATATCAACGCCACGTATCCGTGGGGGGCCAGAGGTGACAGGGTATGGGATTCGGCTTCCAATACGTTCCCTTCCTGGACCGGCGATGTGCCCGTGATACTTACGGCAAAGGCGAAACGTGTTGCCGCATGGACCATGAGCAATAACCATGCAGGCGACGTGCCGACCAGCCCGCTTACCAATCTTGGAGCCGTTGCCAAGGAAGATATCGAGCTTATCCCGTACGGATCAGCGCGGCTGAGGGTCGCGGCGTTTCCATGGACCGGGCCGGCTGATCCGTCGTACATCGATACGACCCATGCGCCGACAGTGGGCGTGGCAGGCGAAAATCCTGCTTTTATGGCCCAACCGTTACTGCGGCAGCAGGTCACGCCGCACGGTATCGTTCTAAGGATTGAACAGGCGGGGAGCCACCGGATCGATATCGTCTCGGTATCCGGCAAAGTGGTCAAATCGTTCAGCGGCAGCAAAGCAGGACGCTATATAGTATCCAGAAACGATCTCGCACCGGGACTTTATCTGGTACGGGTAAAAATCGGGCAGAAATCTCTGTGTTCTAAATTCGCGATGGAGTGAACCGGTTTCCGCGTGTGTACCGCACGATGCTGCTGAGGGGATGAAACAAAGGAGATGGTATGATGAAAAAGTTGTCGATAGGCGGTCCGGTTTTTCAGTCGATGATTCTGGGGTTCCTGACCTCGTTCGTTTTCGCCAGGACCGATGTCACGCTACTGGTCGGATCCGACCTGCACTGGGATAGTACTAGTACCAGATAATGCGGCGAACGGCTCCCGGCCGATGCCGCCTGCCATGTACATGAAAAGTGCGAATGAGTCCGTTATTTTCGACAAGGCATTTACCGGCAGAGTCAAGTTAATCACGGTGTACGATCTGGGCGGCAGACTGGTGGCTGCGAAAACCTTCGGAACCAGCAGCGTCAACCTGCGCAGGGATCTCGGTATTCCGGCCGGAGTCCAGTCTTTAAAAATCGATGCCGTCAAGTTTTCGCTCCCGCAAAGCGACCGCACGCAGCCGCTGACGCTCCGGTTATTTGACATTAGAGGAAGGCTCGTTACTACGCTCGTCCGGGAAGCGACACGCGGCGGCAGCTATTCCGTGCAATGGAACGGCGCCGGCCGGTCAGGGACAAAAACAGCGAACGGATGGTATCTGCTTTCGCTTTCGTGCGGAAGCATGAAGAAATCGATGCCGATATGCATAACGAACTGAGGTAATAAATAATGGCCTTGCAATTGTGAGATCCAAAGGAGGAGCTGTATGATTTTTAAAAGGGAGAGATTCCGTCATTTCGCGTTTCAGGGAGTTCTTTATTTGCTGGCCGGGTGCATTTCCAGCGTAATCGCCCTACCGGTCACGCCGTTTCCTCTCTCGCAGGTGCGCCTGCTGAATGGCCCTTTCAGGACGGCTATGCAGACCAACCGGATGACGCTTGATGTCATGGGCGTTGAAAGGGCGCTGTATGCGTACCGGTATCAGGCGGGCCTTTCGACGAACGGCGCGCAGCCGTTCACCAGCTGGGCCACCCCTGAGCCCAACGGCGCTTTTCCGGGTTTTTACGAGGGGCATTACCTTTCGGCGATAGCGCTTTCCTACGCGCAGACCGGTGATACCGCACTGCTCAATCGTGTCAACTATATGGTTGCGGAACTCGGCAAATGCCAGACCGCCATGGGCGGCCAGTATCTTTTCGCTTCGCCGCAGGTCGAATTCGACGCGAACCGGCTCGACGGTGTGCCCTGGTACCGGATGCATAAACTTCTTGAGGGTCTGCTTGCCGCCTACAACTGCGCCGGTAACGCGCAGGCCCTGGCCATCGCGGCTAATCTTGCGGCATGGATCAAAACCCGGCAGGATATTTACACTGCCAACAATCAATGGACGACCGTGAAGGGCGTTGAACCGGGAGGCATTCAGGAGGCCCTTGAAAATCTGTATATAGCCACCGGCAACGCCCAGCACCGGACTCTCTCTCGCCAGTGGGAAGAACGTTCCGCCATACTCGATCCGCTCTATAACGGGCAGGATGTAGTGGGCGGTCATGCAAATACCTACCTTGCGAAAATGGTCGGAGCGGCCAAAACGGCTGAATTTGAAAAAGACAGTTACTATCTTACCGCAACGCAGAATTTCTGGAACTTTGTCGCCGGTTCGGGCGGCCGCTGTTACGCAACCGGCGGCACGAGTGTCCATGAGGGTTTCCCGGGAGCCAATGCGATAGCCAATACTCAGGCGCGCTTCGCGCAGGAGACCTGCTGCAGCTATAATCTGGCGAAAATATGCCGCAGTCTGTACCTTGCCACCGGTGATCTGAAATACGTGGAATGGTTCGAACGGCTGCTCTATAACGCGATTCTCGGATGTCAGGATTCGGTTACCGGATGGAAGACCTATTACCAGCCGCTCAATGCCAATACGGTGAAGGATTTCCGTTCGTATACGACCGGATGCTACTGCTGCAACGGGACCGGCCTTGAGAGCCCTTCGAAATTCGGCGAAACGGTGTACGCGCACGACAGCACTGCCGTCTATGTAAACCTGTTCATAGCGTCCACCGTGAGCTGGCCGCAGAAAAATTTCAGTCTGGAGCAGGCCACGGCATTTCCGGAAGAACAGGGCACAAGGCTGACGGTACATGTCACCGCGCCGGTTACGCTTACCGTGGCGATCCGGGTTCCCGGATGGTGCACAAGCGGTTTCGTGGTAACGGTGAACGGCGCGACCCAGAGCGTGAGCGCCACGCCGTTGACCTATGCGTCCATCAACCGGACGTGGAATGAGGGAGACGTCATAGCCGTTACGCTGCCCATACGTTTTTCCAGGAGCCCGATGCCCAATCTTGCCACCCAGATGGCTTTCCTGTACGGTCCTGTGGTCATGGTGGGAGTGGGGGGAAGGCCGTATATGAGCGAACTGATCGGCAATACCGGCAGCGGCACTTCATGGGTCAATAATCTGGGAACATGGTTCCAGCCGGTAACCGGCCAGCCGCTTACTTTCACGGGCACCGACGCGGCAAACAGAGTGGTGACCTTCAAACCGTACTATCAAATGGTAACCGACCAGTTTTTCACTGCCTACTGGGACGTTGTTCCAACGGCGACGGTCCAGAATGACAGCAATATCGCTCTGGGAAAAGCCACGTCTGAATCCGATCCGCAGCCGCCGGGGGTGAATGTGGCATGTTTCCAGCGGTCCGCGCGGGCGGTTGACGGTTATTATACCGGCAATGACGCCTGGTATTTGCGATGGGAGTCTGACGGCGCGCTGCCGCAATGGTGGAAAGTGGATCTCGGAGCATTGTACCGGGTAACCAGAACCTCCTGGTATTATTATCAAGACGCCAACTGGCCGAGATATTTCAAATACAGGATTGAGTATTCCACCAATAATACAACGTGGACCATATTTGCCGATAAGTCAAATAATACCGCGGCAGGGAATCCCTATACTGATAACAGTACCGGGGTGAATGCCAGGTATCTGCGGGTCACGCTTTTAACAGCCACCGGAGCCGGCGGACCGCAGAATAACGGCTGGCCGGCGAATATAAATGAGTTCAAGGCATGGGGTACGCCGGTGGTCGCGGTGCAGCCTGCCGTTGTCAAGAAAAATACTCAACAATTCGTCCTGTCGGTCCGGGGAATGGGGGCGATTCTTTCATTGGAAAATGTCAAGGTGGAGCGGATCGATATCTTTTCACTGCAGGGTAAGCTTGTGAGAACAATACCGGTCGCCTCGCAGAAAATCGTATGGGACCGGAAGAACAACGCGGGAGAACTGCTGAACAGCGGCGCCTATATGGTAAAAGTCGCCGCGAAAGGAAAGAACGTTTATAAAAATATCATTCTTTTTAAGAAATAGGGGATGAGTGGCTGGCGGCAAAAAACAATAATGAATCAAAGCGAAAAATCAAAAATGAAAGAAAAAAGTAAAAACCGGTTGGGTTTAATCTTCACAATCTGGATGATGGGGGTGCCTGCGGCAATCAATGCGGGCCCCTATGATTCCGGTAACGGCAATCCTCTGTTGCCCGGCTATTTCGCTGATCCCTCTTCGATCTACGATAACGGAGCGTTTTATATATTTTCCACGACCGATGGCTACGGTTGGGATGCTGGTCCGGCTTCGCTCTGGCGATCGACCGATTTTGTACATTGGACAAATACAAAGCTGAACTGGCCGACCGGTGTGGGCCTCTGGGCTCCGTCAGTCATCAAGGCATTGAACGGCCGTTTCTACATGTATGAAGTTTTGAATGGAAATTCAGTTCAGGTCGGCGTGGCGGACTCTCCTTCCGGGCCCTGGCAGAATGCTAAAGCCGGCAACTCACTTTTATTGGGATCCGGCGATTACAGCACCAACAGCATAGATGCCGAAGCGTACATCGATAATGACGGACAGGCGTATCTTTACTGGGGCAATGGCGCGGCACGGGCTGTCAAGCTCATGCCCGATATGGTAACGTTTGACGGGCCGGTGGCATATCTCAGCGGCACGAGATGGGCGGCGAACGGGAGCGGCAAACCGCAATGGCTGGAAGTTGATCTGGGGCAGAATTATACGGTTACCGGATGTGAAACCTACTTTGAATTCAGCGACCGTTATTATCAGTATCTGATCGAATACTCGACCAATAACGTCAACTGGTTTACTTTCGCGGACCGGCGGTCAAATACGGCGATCGGAAATCCCTATGGTGATACGAACACGCAGACAGCCCGCTATGTCCGGATAACAATAACGAACACACAGAACAGCGGCGACTGGGCTTCCATAGGGGAGTTTATCGTCTACAGCGGTACCAATCCGATTTCGCAGGGCACAACAGCAACCGCCTCCAGTTCCTATGCCGGTTATCCGCCGGGATTAGCGGTGGACGGCAATTATTCCGGAGTGCCTCACTATGTAGAGGCGCCCTATATGCTGAAGCGGAACGGGATTTACTATCTGATGTATTCCGATGGAGGATGTGCTGACAGCACCTATAAAGTCCGCTACGCTATTGGCAGCGCTCCTTTCGGGCCATGGACCGAAGGCCTTACCAGTCCGATTCTGACAACAAATTCCGATAATACCGTTGACGGACCGGGACATCATTCGATGCTGAAACTCGGGAACAACTACTACATTGTCTACCACCGGCACGACAATCCCCATTCGTCAGACGGGATTCACCGCCAGGTGTGTATTGATCCGCTCGTTTTCAATGTAGATGGCACCATCGCGAAGGTGGTGCCGACGCATACCGGGGTCGGCGCTCTGGGGCCGCTGTCCAATAACGACACGAACCTGGCCCGGGGCAGGATCGCGACCGCGTCCAGCACGCTGAATGCGTATCATACGGCGAATTATGCCTGCGATGAAAATTACGGCACTCATTGGGCTGCAAGTACCGCCTCGTACCCGCAATGGTTCAGGGTGGACCTGGGACAGAATTACAGCGTGGACCGATGCGAAATTTTTTTTGAATATCCGACTCTGTCGTATCGGTACCGGATTGACTATTCCACGGACAATGTCAACTGGTTTCTGTATGCGGACAGGTCATTGGCGGCGAATGCAGGATGTCCCTATAATGATATACAAAGCGTATCGGCCGCACGGTATTTCCGGGTAACAGTGACCGGTTGTGAGAACAGCGCCATGGCGGCAAGCGTCTGGGAGT
>CAISVC010000363.1 GCA_903888815.1 uncultured Fibrobacterota bacterium | reverse complement strand
TTCCCCGATTTCACCTTGTACAGATAAATGCCGGTTCCCCGATAAGGCAGCGATAGAGAATGGCACCCTGCATCCAATGTCTTGCGCACTATCGATAGCGCTTTGCCGCTAAGGTCAAAAGTCGCAACCTCTACGGCAGCCCGTTCCGCAATCGTCACGTTTAACATATTACCGGATATTCTTGCAGACAGACCGTTCGGCAGTGACTTGCTATTACCGGGAAGAGTAGCAGAAACAATAAGCGTAAAACGTCCGTCAGATCCCGTGGTTGCCGTCTGTCCACCTTTTTCAAGCTGCACGACAGCGCCGGCTATAGGAGTTGTGCCCGTGTCCGTTACTGTCCCGCTGATATTCGCAATACAGAGCGATACGCCAAAAAGTCCTGCCAATAATGCTTTTATAAGAATCATAAAGGCCTCCACGTTAAATGTTTTTAGAAAAACAGATTTCTTCATGATTGATTCTGGATTCTTTCTTCACGCGCCACTCTTGCTCTTTGTCTTCAAACGGGTAGCATTGACACCAACTAGACAAAGTATGCAATATATTCAATACAAAAACCACACAAACTACTGCGTACTTTGTTCCAAATATGGATAAAGGATGCAATGATTACAATTCAGGATTGCATCCTTTATTCTTCCCTAAAATATTCAAATTCGCCAATGGACTCCTGATTTTTCCAATGACGTTGTTGCTTACATGCGTATAGATTTCAGTTGTTTTGCTGCTTGCGTGGCCGAGCAATGTCTGGATATACCTTAAATCCGTGGCTGACCTCTGACGATGGATGGTGGTGTGGATAATATACGTTTCAAAGACGGACGGGAAAAGGTTTTTGCCGTCAATCACCCTCTCCTGGCGCCATGGCCTGATGGCAGGCGGGGAGAGGCGGGCGCGCAGGCAGGTTGGCGAAGGCAGGTGAGGTCACGAAATGCCGCCTTTCCCGCAGTTCTTTTTCATGCTCATCCATTTTCTAATATACCCTGCCGTCCTACGGTAATTCGCTATTCTTTTACACAGGGCCACGAACTCCATGGGGTTCAGGTCGTTCTTGCAGTCGTTGGTCTGCCACGAGCATATCTCGAATTCCAGAATGTCAGGGTCCATGTGGTCCACGGTCGGCATCAGCGCGAATTTTTTCTTGTATCCTTCAGGCTGGTCATTGGACGTGTCCCATTGGCTTATGAGCTCCCACGCAAGTTTGTCGCCGGTAAACGGGTCGAATTGCCCGTTCTCCAGTACCGCCTTATGGATCAGTTGTTTGTAAAGGCTGTCGGTGGCGCCGGCGGCGTAGGGCTTTCTGCGCTTTTTGTCCCGCTTCAAGAGCGTGTCCGCTTTATTATCAAGCCATTTCGAATAAACGGCAGGCGTGCACCGTCCTTTCAGAAAGCCGGGGAGGGGGTATCTTGGGGATTTTGCTGGCGGCATGAAGGGCTGCCCACGGTCGACTTGTTTTGGTTTGATTTTTATTTTCGAATTAAAAAACGAACGTGACGGCGAACCCGGCTGCGCCGAGTCCGAAAAGGCCGATGCCGAGATTCCGGACCGTCACCCAGCCGTCGCGGGTGTCTTTATAATCATTGCCTGTTGTCAGCGGCGTTCCGGGTCTGATCATCAGGCTGTTGAAATGCTCTGCGCGCAGATGGCCTGTCAGCCACAGCGCCGCGCCTGCGATCCCGATGCCGGCGCCCGCGATCCCGAAGGTATTTTTCCACGTCTTTACGGCGCTGGTTTTTTTTACCGGTTCTGCCGCAGCGGTATTTTCAGTCTGCGGCGCAGCAGCAGGCGGTTCCGGCCAGGTGAATGAAACAGGCAGGTTTTCCTTGACTGCAAACATTTTTTTCTCACGGGTGAGCGATGCGGAGCCGTTATGGTGAAAGACCGCCCCTCTGATTGACACCGGCGTGCTGCCGGATTCGATGGAAAGACCGAAGGTGCTGTACGCGACGGCGCAGTACTCGAGCCGGATTCCTTTAGCCTCCGGGGTCACTTTTATGCCGTTCCAGTCAAACGCCTCGGGCATGGTCTTCGCGCCGGGAATATCGCGCGACGAGGTGAAAACGACCGGCTGCTGAGGGGTGCCTCTGCAGACAAGCTCGCCCCGCACCACGATTCCCGTAAAGTTTTCGAACCGCAGGATGCTGCCGGGCGCGAATGAGAGCGTTGTCTTCGGAAGGACATGGACGTTCCCTGAGATGCTGTATTCTCCGGCGGGATAGCTGCCGGAAAGCTCACCGGTCAGATATTTCTGGGCAAACGCGCTGCCGCACGCAGCGACGGCGATTAAAAACAGCGAGGAGAGATAGTTATTCATAGTCAACCCCGATGGCCTGAGAAAAAAGGAAAACGCGTAACTTGTTATCCGATAAGGGACAGGGAAAATAAAAAAAACCTGAAAGGAATGCCATAAAAATAAAAGCGCCGGGGCGCCGGCGCTTCCGCGGTTCTGGCGGGTGCTTTTATTTCCAGCCCCAAAAACCGCTCTTTTCCTTGATTTTTAATTGATTTTCAGATACCATTTCTGCGTCTGCATTATCATCTGTTATTGCTTCAGATACTTGACGTTGCCCCCCACCATCATTGCCCGCACCGAACCATCCCTTTCAAACAATGTCAGGTCGGCATCGAATCCGCGGGCGATTTTTCCTTTACTCCCGGCAAGCCCGAGAATCCGGGCGGGGTTCCGGGAAGCCGCGTTAATCGCTTCCGCAGGGGAGCATCCGCTGAATATCCGAAGCCGCAGAGTCAGTTCGCTCAAGCCGACCGCGGTGCCTATCAGCGTGCCGTCGCGGTAGCGCGCGGCGCCGTTTTCAGATTTGTATGCAATGCCGTTATAGACATAGGAACCGTCAGGAAGCCCCATTGCCTGCATGCCGTCGGTGATTGCCACGCAGCGCTCCGGCCCGAACATGTCCCACGCGAGTTTTACAATCCGCGGATGCAGGTGCACGCCGTCCGCGATAATCTGTGCGCTCACGTCAGGGCAGTCGGCCAGCGCAAGCAATGGCCCCGGCGCCCGGTGGTGCAGGGAGGACATGGCGTTGAACAGATGGGTGACATGGGTGATACCGGCTTCGATTCCTTCGAGCGTCTGCTCATAGGTTGCGGCCGAATGACCGAACGAAGCAATAACGCCGGTGTCTGCCAGACGGCGGATAATTTCCGGGCTGTTGTCAAGCTCGGGCGCAATGGTCATCATGCGCAGTGTGCCGCGGGTCAGCCGCTCGATATCGTTGAGCGCTTTCAGTGACGGCTCGCAGATGCACGAAGGTTGAATCATGCCGCGTTTGGCCGGGGAGATAAACGGCCCTTCGAGGTGAATACCCAGAAGCCGGGCACCGCCCAGATCGGCTCCGCTGCATCCGGCTGCAATTTCCAGGTGACGGTTATCGGCGCCGGGCCGGTATACGGTTGTTGCCAGGAAGCCGCTGACGCCGAAGCGTGCGCACGTTTTTGAAATCGTTTCAAGCGCCTCCGTTGTGCCGTCGAGCACATCCGCTCCGCCCGCGCCCTGAATGTGCACATCGATAAGCCCCGGCGCAACCATCCGCCCGCCTGCGTCGAGCGTCTTCCCTGGCAGGGCTTTTTTGCCGCACCCGCCGATTTTAATAATCTTGCCGTTTTTAATTTCAAGGTTTGCGCAGGGAGCCTTGCTCCCTGAATCGAAAAACCGGCAATTGGTGATAGTCAATTGTGTCACGGCTCAATCCATGGATAGAATATTGAAGAACCCCGGATTTCCATCGGCTATGCCGATACTGGCTTTCTGCAGGATTCCGGTCGTGCCCGGAACGTTTTTCCTGAATAGCTCTTTACTTTTCATTACTTATTGTGTGATGCAATCGGTGTGGCATTGTTCGCGCAAAAACTGCGAAACATAATAGGGACCGCCGGCGCCTCTGCCGGTTGTTCCGCTGCTCTTCCAGCCGACAAAAGATTGTCCGCCGACAACAGCACCGGTTGAGCCGCCCCTTGTCCGGTTTGCGTAGAGGACACCGGCTTCCATTGTGTTAAAAAAGGTCGTGATTTCGCTGCGATCCTCGGTGAAAATACCGGCCGTAAGCCCGTATTCGCTGCTGTTCGCGACATTGAGCGCGTCTTCCAGATTATCAACCGTTACGATTACCGTAAACGGCAGAAAGAGTTCTTCCGTTGCCAACCGGTGGTCGCGCGGGACATTATCGACAACGGTGGGTTCCACAAAATATCCTTTTTGATATTCTCCCTCGGTAATAATACGCCCCCCGGCAACTACTTTGCATTCCTTTTTGGCAAGGATTGATGCTTCTTGAAAACGTTTGTATGCCGCCTCATTAATCACCGGGCCGACGAAGGTTTCTTTTTTACGGGGATCGCCGGTTTTCAGGGTTTTCATTTTTTCGACGAGTAGCCTTACAAGCGCATCTTTAATGTCCTTGTGTACCAGGACCCGCGAGCAGGCGCTGCATTTCTGGCCTGAATACCCGAACGAAGAACGGACAACCCCTTCGGCTGCCTTTGCCATGTCCGCCTTGTTTGAAACGATGATCGGATTCTTGCCGCCCATTTCGGCAATGTACGGACGCGGTTTTTTCGCAAGGGCTCTCCTGAAATTGGCCATTCCGGTTTCGAACGAACCGGTGAACACAAACCCTGCAACGTCGTCGTTTTCAACAAGCGGCACACCTGTGCTTGACCCGCTGCCGGTGACGAAGTTACAAACGCCCGCAGGCAGTCCGGCGTCCCGGAGGGCTTCATAAACCAGGTAGCCGCATAGCGGGCAGTCTGATGAAGGCTTGAGCACCACGGTATTTCCGGCTACAATGGCTCCGATTGCCATTCCGGCCGTGACGGCGACCGGGAAATTGAACGGGGATATGACGGCCCATACGCCGAACGGTTTCAGTATGCTCGTGCAGTTTTCCTCGGGGAAGGGTTTTCCCATGGAAATCTTAAACCCTTTATTTTTGATAATTTGTAAAGCATAATAATTGAGGAAGTCCGTTGCTTCGTCGGCGTCGATGCTTGCTTCAAAACGGTTTTTTCCTGCTTCGAGGGTAAGTGCGGCCCAGAAATCATATCTCCGTTTATGGAATATTCTGGCGGCTTTTTTGCACAATTCGGCCCGTTCCTGATACGGTACCTCTTTCCATGTGGCATACGCTGCTTTTGCAGCTGCTACAGCGGCATTCACGTTCTCCCGAAGGCCTATCGGGAATCTGCCCACGACAAGTTCAGAGGAAATCGGGCTTTTTGAGTCGAATTCTCCTGCGGACGAATAGATTTCGTTGCCATTAATGATCATCGGGTAACGTTTCCCGCTTTTTTTTTCAAGCCGCGTAAGCGCCTTTTCGTATTTCCGGTCGAGGTCCGTCTCTTTACCGGCAAGCGTTGCGCGGTAATAGCTGTGTTCATTTTTAAAGGCCATTTTTCGTTCCCGTTTGAATTTTACAACAAGTCAATCAATAGCGTAATTAATTCCTTATCTGACCATTGCCTCTGACAATCCACTTATAGGTGGTGAGGTCATCGACGCCCATGGGTCCTCGTGCGTGCAGCTTATCGGTGGAAATGCCGATTTCGCACCCCATTCCGTATTCGCCGCCATCGGCGAACCGGGTACTGGTATTGACCATGACCGATGATGAGTCGACTCCCTTGATAAATATTTCAGCCTCTTTGACGGATTCGGTGACGATTGCATCAGTGTGGTGTGATCCGTATCTGTTAATGTGGTCGATCGCCTGATGTACGCCGCTGACCGTGCGTACCGCCAGCCGCAGATCGAGATACTCTGCTTTCCAGTCGTCAATGGTTGCTTTTTTCATGTCCGGCGTAAGCTTACGCGATGCCGGATCTCCGAAAAGGATAACCCCTTCCTCAAGAAGGGC
>CAISVC010000362.1 GCA_903888815.1 uncultured Fibrobacterota bacterium | reverse complement strand
GAGCAGGGATGGGCCGAACATGTACTGGTCGTTGATGCCGAACACCTGCGAATCGGTCCTGAAATCGAATGCGAGCGCACGCATGACCGTGTAACCCTCGCTCGTCATTTTCCATGCGGTGGAATAAATATAGGGCAAGAGCCGGTAGCGCAGCTTGTCGATGAGGAGCTGTGCGTCATAGTACTGCGTTCCGGGGGTACCGAAAAACCACATCTCACGCTCAGTGCCGGTACCGTGGCTCCGGAATATCGGGCTGAATGCACCGAATTGATACCACCGTGTGTAAAGTTCCCGGTATTCGGTATTGGTGTTGGCGGCCATGGGGAAAAATCCGCCGATGTCCGTCGCGACATACGGCAGGCCGGACATTGACAAATTGAGAAGGGCCGGGATCTGGTTTTGAAATGCCGGCCAATTCCCCTGGATGTCTCCCGTCCACACCGATGCCGCATAATGCTGCTGGCCGGCAAAACCCGCCCGGGTCAGGATATAGACCCGTTTCGATGTGGTAAGACCGCGCTGGTGCTGGTACAGGCTCTGGCTGTGAACAAGTGGGTATGCATTAAGATACCTGCTGATGGAACCGGTGTATCCGGAATCGGCATTGAGCATCTCTTTCGAACAATCGCTGTCTATCCCTGGTTCACCGGCGTCACCGACGCCGGGTTCAGAGGCATCGACCCACCATGCGTCAACCCCCTTTGAGAAAATTCCGGAACTCAAATGGTTCCAGTAAATATCGCAGCCCTTTGAAGAAAATGCGTCATAGGGAATTGCGTTGCTGAAATACGCGGGCAGCCCCTTGATCAGACAGCCGTTCTGGTCCATTTCGTTATACACTGCGCTTCCGCTACCGAAACTTGGCCAGATGGATATCATAAAGTGCATGTTCCGCGCGGTATGCAGCGTGGTGATCATGCCGGCAGGGTCAGGGTATCGCGTAGGATCAAAGACAAATGAGTTCCACTGCGTGCTCCAGTAGTTCCAGTCCTGGACAATGACATCGATCGGGATCTTCTGCGTCCTGAATTGCGCGGCAATCGAGAGTACCTGGTTCTGATCTGTATAGCGCTCCCGCGACTGGAAAAAGCCGTATGCCCATTTGGGGTAGAGCGGTACGGCGCCGGTTACCGACCGGTATGCAGAAATGATGCTGTCAAACTCAGGCCCGTACAACACATAATAGTCAATCTGGTCGCCGATGTCCGAATAAAAGCCGTAGACGGAATCGGCGGCGGCCGAAGGTTTTTTCCACTCAAGCCTGACCATCGCGTTGTCCGTGGCTTCGTAGTATTCCACTTTGATCGCGTACTTCGTTCCTGCGTTCAATGCAATGGTGCCGGTCTTCTCTGTCAATGGATGCGCCGCCCAGTCGTCGATGACGAGCGTGTTGCTCACCCAGACCCGGATTCCGTCGTCTTCAAGCGAGCGAAAGGTATAGGTGCCGGTCCTGTCTGCAAGGATCTGGCCGGTCCATCGCACGCTGAAATTATCGGTTGGAAGACCGGCTGCGGGTGAGTTTTTATGCCAATCGAAATCCACACCCTTGTCGTCCCGTGTCAGGACAAGACTGGTAAGATTATTTGTGGCGTAATACTCGGCCGTCAACCCTCCGGCGCCTCCCGAAGAATTGAATAAATTCGCGGGCGGAACCGCTTCGAATCCGGTGGCATTGTCACTTGAAAACACCGTCTCGGACGCATTGTCCCAGAAAATGCCGTATCCGTTTGTGGAGAGGAGCAGGGGAATCGCGTTGGACACCCGGTTGCTCTGCAGCAGGGTGAGCGATCTGTTCCGGTAATTCATCGGCGTACCCTGAAATTGTCCTAATCCGTACAGTGCTTCCGCGGGATCGGGAATGAACTTTTGCCAGAGGTGATTCGCGGTATCGCTGCGCCGCGTGACCGGAGCAATGAGCCGGGCATTTGCCGCCGGCTCCCGCACAAGGACCTTGTTGCCTGCGTCAAGGAACCGGAGCGTGCCGGTCGATTTTACGATCTCGGCCTTGATCCTTGCGGTGGCAAAAGTAATGACCGTTGCAGAGGAATCAACGGAAAAAGCGGGTGGGGGGAGAAACGAATCAATGACAGACAGGCTTTTTCTGATCGATACCG
>CAISVC010000361.1 GCA_903888815.1 uncultured Fibrobacterota bacterium | reverse complement strand
GGTAAATGCAGTAAAAAATAGTGCGGTTCGGGAGCTTGACTTGGCAAAGGAGAGGTTATTGAAAAGCGATTCCACTGAAATGCTCAATTTTTTGAACAGCGGGATTATAATTAACCTGAAAACTTTGAAAACTCATGCTCTCGATCTTGCGAAACGGCACATAAACAATCAAAAGAGGAGTTGATTCTATGAACGGCAACGACGATGTGAAACAGATTCCATTAACTGGCGACGCTGAACAAGCGGCGGAAAAAGAGTTGGTTTGTCCCCTCCAGAATCGTTCCTGCGACCGCGAGCGGTGCGGGTGGTGGGCTGATACCTGTTGTGCCATGCTGGCGTTATCCGACGCTCCGCTGGCTCTGGAAGAGGTCAAAACGGCTCTTGAAGGAGTCACCACGACCTTGAACAATTTCCGTCAGGAGTTCAGCCACTAGCTCTGTACCGAGCTTTCAGTTCATCCCTTGGGGTTCTGGCATCTTTTGTGTCGGAACCCCTTTTTTTGCCCATTCCGTGTCTCCAGCCAGCTTACCCGACCTCGTTTTTAATAATCTATTAATACTGATTGCATATAGGGAATCCGACAAGGTGCGTGGAAATGAAGGTTGATCGTGAACCACTTAGAAACCGATTCCAGACGGCAAACAGGATCAAAAGTCTTGTGAGAAATTATTCGACCGATCTTGATGACATTTATGTCCAGCGACAGGGATTAAACGGGGAGACTGTACCGCTCTCCGCTCTTGGTCTGGATGAGATGTTTGATTACGTTCGTCGGTTGCCATATCAGGCAGACCCGAAACCCAAAGAAATTGTATCACGTCCCTGTCATTTATTCTCTGGTCGCTTTCAAGGAATCGACTGCAAGAAAAAAACGGTGCTCATGGCATCATGGGCAAAGCGGAACGGCGTTCCCTATCGCTTTATTGGTTCATCCCAGCGGGAAGACCAAAAAGTCCACCACATTTTTCCGCAATTCAAAATCGACGGTCATTGGATCAACGCGGACGCGACGTATCCCGACTACAGGATAGGGGAATCGAAAGAATTGACATTTGCGGAGGTGCTCTGAAATGATAACGGATAATCAGGAATTATCGAGAGTTGAAGGACTTTGTTACGGAAGGCGTTTTTTACCTGGCCTGAGAAAATTTGCCCGCAATGTTGAACGCGGGTATTTCAAATACAATCCTTTGACGGCTGTGCCCTCTGCCCTTCTGCATCGTCGGCATGGTATTCGGCTTCATGGCGGTGTTACAGTAAATCCTTCCCTTAAAGCATCCTTGTCCAGAACTCCCGAAGGCCGGAAAATTCTTGAACTGCTCAAAGGAGAGGCACCTGAGACGTATGGGGCTTTTCTGCCGGGATTTATGAAGGTCGTTAAAAAGGTTGGAAAATTCACCAGCCCGATAACATCAGCTATTGCAAAAGCAGTTATCCCGTCCTCGATTGTCGATGCGCTTTCCAAAGCCGATCCTACCGCCCATAGTCAGTTGATGGACGCTCTTTCCAAATCCGCATCGGTAGTGATTGCAGATGTCAAAAAAGGCGAGCAACACGCGGTCGCTGCTGTGAAAACTAATCCGATCCCTAAGGTTGCAATCGTCGGGGCAGGCGCTCTCGTCGCCGTTTTATTGCTGGCGAGGAGGAAATAATGGTCACCCCTGAGTTGATAACGCTCACTGGGGAACAACAGGTTCCACGGCAACTGATAATCGGACAACCGCAGGGCATGGGTTTTTCCCTTTTTGAAACGCCGTGGGAAGTTCCTCTTGCAAAGCTCATCTTTCAGGACACTGGTGACCCTGCCTTGAAATCTTTTTTCGGAGCACAGGGCTGGAATACTGGCCTTATAGATACCCTGAATAAGCTTTACAACGCCACTCAGACTCAGGGCGTTCTGCTTCCCGGTGCCGATCCTGTGCTGTATATGTCCGCAAACGCTGGCGTGAGCGAAGCTGTTGTCAGTTCGTTCCTGAAAAACAGAACCGACTCGTCTGTTAAAAATCAATCGGAAATATTCGGGCTGAACCTGACTCCGCTGTTCTGGGTCGCGGGACTCGGACTGGCGGCCTACGTTCTTGCACAACTGAGAGTGTTCATTCCGACGAAGAAAAAGTAAATGCGTAAAGGAGATTGATAAATGAGAGCAAAAAGCATAAAGAAACGACGTGTCTTACACGCCCTCAATAGACTGCGTTCTCAAGGGCGTTCGATTTATTACGCCCACCGCAGAATGTTCAGGAAGAAAAAGCCTTTCTTCTTTTCGGGAAAAAGACGCGGGGTATCACGCCCTGCCGTGCAGGTAAAGCACATCGTTATTCGGGAAAAGCTGAAACCAATAATTGTCAAAGGAGAAGTTATGGAACGTAGAAAACATAGATCACAGAAACGATACAGCCATCGTTTCCACGGCGAGTTAATGGGACGAAGGCACCGCAGGTCTCATCGCCGTTATCATGGCGGGTTAATGGGCATGAGAATGCCGAACATCATGGGAATTGTCTCCGAAGTCGGCGGCGTAGCTGCGGGAGCCGTTGGATCATCCTTCGTAGCCAATATGATTCCTATTGCTAACCCGAAGCTCAAAGCGGCGATCCCGCTGGCACTCGGCATTGTTTTAAACAGTACGAAGCTTGGAAAAACGGGGATCGGAAAAGGGATTGCCCTTGGCAGTATCGCCGTGGGAACCATTTCTCTGGTCAAACAATTCGCCCCAAAGCTTCCGCTCATGACTGGCGATGCAGAAGTGTACGGAATGCTGGTGAATCCTGAGAGCCGTCCCATGCTTGGAACTACAGTAGAAGGTGATGACGGCCAGTATGGTTATGAATCGCCCGTGACAGGCTCAGAAGTTCAGACCAACTATTAACCGCAGTACCGTCTCTGCGCGGGTGATAAACATACAGACGGGGGCAGAGACCC
>CAISVC010000360.1 GCA_903888815.1 uncultured Fibrobacterota bacterium | reverse complement strand
CCCACCGGCAAAGTCAACCAGTCCCGTTACATTTTCCATCCTAGAGTCGGCTCGACCAGCTGGGGCCTCGGCACCGGCGTCAATCTCTTTTATCGGCTTTGGAAAGGGAATGATCGGGATCTCGCGCTGATTTCGGAAGCGAACTGGGTCTATCGATTCACGGGAACCGAAAAACGCACGTTCGATTTGAAACCGAACGGCCCCTATTCGCGCTATCTTTTATTGGTGCAAAGAGGCGCGGCGGTGTTTCCCCTTCTCGATGGCGCCAATTATCTCAGCAACTATGCCCACGTCACGCCGCGATTTGCGTGCGAAGGCCTGCTCGCGCTCCATGGACGGCTGCACGGCTTTCATGGCGAGTTCGGCTATGACTTCTTCTATCGGCAATCGGAAGTCGTCAAGCCAAAATCGATGAAGAAAGACATCGGCATTTTTAATCCGGGCGAGGTATTGCAAAACGGCGCGACCTCCAGCCATGCGACGATCGGCACCTCATTTACGCAAGCCGCCGTGATTCATGACGCCTCATTTGTGGCGATTCAGAAAAACAACCTCAATCGCTCATCGGCCAAACACGATGCCTATCTGACGAATAAACTCTATGGATCGTTGGCCGGCGATTTAACGCCGTACGTCCTTTTGGGCGGCTTGGGATCCTATGAGTTTGCCTGCAGCAATGCGGAGCTGTCGCAATGGTCGATCGCCGTTCAATTCGCAGCGAAATTTTAATGAGTGGGTAGCATGAAAAAACTGTTTTTGATTTTCAGTCTGTTGTTTTGCACCACCCTCTTTAGCGTGGATGATTTGCAGCAGCAGCAGCAATTAGCCAAATACCAGGTCGGCCTGGGTATATCGACCAATTACTGGGTTCCCTACATCTACGGTTTTCAGCAGATGGTCAATACCGACATCGGGGATCCTCTGATCAATTATATCCAAGGGAATGCAACGCCGGTTCCCGCCAACGGCGCTCTTCTCCGAACGACAGGCATGGTCGATCTTCCCACCTGTCCTCTGGTCAGCAAATTCACGATCCTGGTCAATCCCGCACTTTATAATTCCCTGCCCGCGACCGAGCATATCCTGATCAAGGACACGAATTTATTCGCCACGATTCAAGCGGCGATCAATTACGCCGTTGCTTTTGCCAATAACAACACGCTGAACCGTTGGACAATCCTCGTTGCGCCAGGGACTTATCTGGAGAATTTGACCATCGGGGGGGCTACCCTTGTCACGGCTGATCTCGCCATGTCGATTACGCTGGCTGCATTGGGCAAGGTAACGATTGGCGATGGTGCGGCCACCGGCGCAGTAACTTGGAATTTAACAAGAAACGCTGTCCAGGCCGGTGCACGATATCCCAGTTTGATGTTGACCGCTTATCGAACCGATTCCACCGACTACAATGCCAGATGGATTATTACCAAGGGGTTTACTTTTAACAGGGTCAATGGAGGAACCGCTCTCAGTACTGTCCTATTGCAATTCCACTATGTGACAATCAGTGGTGCGGTCGATCTAACGTACATCAACGGAATAGCGGGCGCCGGGGGCTGTTTCTTTCATTGCAATGAATGTGTGTTTAATCAAGCCGTCAATAT
>CAISVC010000359.1 GCA_903888815.1 uncultured Fibrobacterota bacterium | reverse complement strand
GAGTTTGATGCTTCGAAAATGCCGAGTGGTTTGTATTTCTACCGGCTGACTGCGGGGACGTTTTCCCAGACCAGGAAACTTGTTTTACTTCGATGAAATGTCCCATACCGTCTGAACCAGGATTTAGAGGATTAGGGGATTACCTTGATTATTCAATCAAGGTAATCCTGCAATCAAGGGAATCGTGGTTCAGACAACGAGAGTAAAATCTCACAGGGATTCTTTGCGGTCCGATTGAGAACCAGCCCGACAGATGGCTGGCGGGTCGGGCTCTACGATTCCGTTTGGGTCGGGAGTACAAACTCCCTCACAGCCGAGAAACATAGCTGGGTGGGAGCTTTGCTCCCGACCTATTCACGGCTTGCTGGAAGTTATCAAAGCAGACCAAGATTGGATGGCGAATAAGGTTTTGGCAAAATATGGCAATAATAAATCACAAAAATCAATCACAATCCCCATGGAGGGATGTATGAATAAACAATGTTATGTTTGGATGCTCGCTGGATTGTTTTTCTGTTCGACTCTTCTTCTAGCGCAGCCGTTGGCCCGACCGGCAAAGGCCGGTACACCAGATATGAAAAAGCTGGGCGCCGTAGCCCGTGAATTCTACGAGCAGAAAATTGCCCCGTCGGGCAAAGGCAGCAAACTAGCACCGCAGGCGATGAACCGGAAGTTTTTTACAGGTCAGGCCGCGGGTGACAACTTCGGCTATTCTATTGCCAGTGCTGGGGATGTCAATGGTGACGGTTACAGTGATATCATTATTGGAGCCCTCAACAACGACGCGGGTGGGTCAAACGCCGGCAGAGCGTACATATTCTTCGGCGGTCCGGCCATGAGCACGACCCCCGATGTGATACTTACAGGAGAAGCGTCCATGGACCTCTTCGGTACCTCAGTTGCTGGCGCCGGTGATTTCAATGGCGACGGTTACGACGATGTCATTGTCGGGGCTTACCAGCATGGAGGCTCCCACCAGGGCAGGGCATACATCTATCTTGGAGGTCCGAAGATGAACAACGTCGCCGATGTGGTCATGACTGGTTCAAACGCTAACGACTACTTCGGAATATCCGTTGCGCGTGCGGGTGATGTCAACGGAGACGGGTACAGCGATGTTATTGTTGGTGCCTATAACTACTCTTCAGGTACGGGTATCGCATACATTTTCTATGGCGGCACCGGTCTTGATAATCACGCCGATGTGGTACTTACAGGCGAAGCGGCAGGCAACTATTTTGGGTTCTCTGTTGCTGGCGCTGGCGACGTCAACGGTGATGGCTACAGCGATGTGATCGTGGGCGCCTTCCAGAATGGTCGAGGCGGATCGAATGCCGGCAGCGCATATATCTATTTCGGCGGCGCATCCATGGACAACTCGGCCGATCTCATATTGAGTGGCACTGCGGCCGAGGATAATTTCGGTATTTCCGTGGGAGGTGCCGGCGATGTGAATGATGACGGATACAGCGATGTGATCGTCGGAGCACCGAATAACGATGTTGGTGGTAGCGATGCGGGCATTGCCTATATCTTCTTCGGCGGATATAATATGCAGCCCTATGCCGGCATATCATTCACGGGGGTCTCGGCGGGTGATCACTTTGGCCGTTCTGTGGCGGGTGCCGGGGACGTAAACGGAGATGGCTACTGCGATGTCATCGTTGGCGCGCCCGACAATCAGTCGAACGGGGCAGGCGCGGGGAGGGCCTACATTTATTTTGGGGGTGCGGCGATGGACAACATCGCGGACGCAGTGCTGACGGG
>CAISVC010000358.1 GCA_903888815.1 uncultured Fibrobacterota bacterium | reverse complement strand
TTACCGATTCACCGAAACCCGATTCACCGACTTTAGCCCTATTCATTGTATTTATCATCTGTTCAATTTCATGGCTCCCTCCCGCTTCTGGACTCTTTTGTGTATTATCATCACCGTTCCTCTCGGTTTCGGTTTTAAATTCTACGCCGGACCCGGGCACTCATGGTTCAACCTGCACGGAGCCGGTGTCCTCTATGAGATTTTCTGGTGTCTGACCGCATTTTTCTTTTTCCATAAGCGCCGGCACATACCGGTCATTGCCGTAAGTGTTTTTATCGTCACCTGCGGCCTCGAAGTCATGCAGCTCTGGCATCATCCGGTATTGGAGACAATCAGGAGCTTCCGTGCCGGGGTATGGCTTATCGGCAACGGCTTTGACTGGTGGGACTTTCCCCACTACGCCCTCGGCTGCGGACTGGGGTGGCTGGTTTTAAGGCGGCTGAGCCGCCCAACTCATCATCTCAACAGCTCATCAACTCATCATTAATTCTTATCATCTCATCACCTCTTCAACTCACCAATCCTTTATGATTTTCCGAACCTTTCCCGCCGTATTTATTATTATTATCGCCTCTTTCACCCTCTGCTTTGCAGGCGCGACCGATTACGTCGGCGGCCTCGGAAGGATGGCCGGCCAGCCGGTGGCGGTTTACTTCCTGGCCGCCGGCATTGCCTTTTTTTCATTCCTCATCGTGCTCATAAGCCCGACCTCCGGCATTATCCTTGCCATGGTCATCTATCCCTTTGTTCTCCAGGACGCGCGGATGACCGTCGCAAAAGTGTTCGCCTCGATCGTGCTCTTCGGCTTTTTCGTGGCCTGGCTCGCCGGTAAAATAGTGCTGAGCCGGGGCAGGAAAACGGAAAAGGACTATCTGGGATGCGAGCGCGCGCTCCTCCTCTTTGCCGTCTACATGGCGATAAACGCCGTGTATGCCGTGATAAGCGGCGTTTCCCCGCTTGACATTGTGCGCGACCTCATACCCATGTCCGGCCTTGTCATTTTCCTTATTGCAAAGCGGTTTGTCAGAAAGCCTGAAAGCTTCGCTCTTCTTGAAAAAGTCCAGTTCTGCCTCATGGCGGTCCTTACGCTTAAATTTGCCTTATCGGCATTCGGTCCCGGGTACAATGTACTCAACTATGTGCCGGCAGGCGGCGGCGAGCTGCAGCTGCTCGGGCTTTTTTCCGCAAGCATGGTGGGCCTGATCTGTTTCAAAAGCTCGAAAAGGCTGTTGATTGCAACCGCTATCATCACCAGTATTTATTTGATATCTACCGAAACCCGCACCTTTTTCATCGCCGGCCTGCTGATTCTGTGCATGGCCCTGCTCCTCACACGGGTGACGCGGGCCAAGGTCCTCTTCCTTTTTATCTGCCTCGTGCTGTTTTCATCCGCCTATCTCGTGGTGCAGGAGTATGCGGCCGGCGCACTGGAAAAAAAAACCGCCAAGCTGCAGGAGATCGCTGACGCACAGAGCGACCTCTCCATCATGGACCGTATCGGGGAGGCGAAACAGTGTTTTGTTCTTTTCAAAAAAAATCCGGTACTCGGCACAGGTATAGGATACGTCTATCACCTGTTCCGCCGCTCCCTGCAGGGGTATTTTGTCAACGATTACTGGATCACCAATTTCACCCATGCGGATCTTCTGTTTCTCCTGTCAAAGATCGGCCTTGCCGGCACCATTCTTTTCCTGTGGTTCTATTACCGGATGCTGAAACTCGCCTGGCGCATCTGGAAAAGAGCAAAAAACCGCGATATGCGGGCGCGGGGGCTCATCTGTTTCATCATTCTCGTCATCGCGCTTGTCATCGGCCAGAGCACGCCGGTGCTGCAGACGCGTCCCGACGCGTTTTTCCTCGCGCTTATTATGGGATACACCTATTGTCTCTACCGTTTCCACGTGGCAATGCCGGCGGAAGAGAGGGCGGTTGAGCGGGTTCCGGTTGAGCGGGTTCCGGTCGCTCGGGTTTCGGTCGCTCGGGTTCCGCACGATTCACCGATTTTTTGATTTATTGATTTTTTGCCGATTCACCGAAACCCGATTCACCGACTTTTTGATTTATTGATTTATTCCCGATTCACCGATTTTTTGATTTATTGATTTTTTGCCGATCCACCGAAACCCGATTCACCGATAATAATGATATGCCTTATCAATCCTTCAAAGAACTTCGTGTCTGGCAAGAAGCGAAATCTCTTGCAATACAAATCTATTCATTAACAAGATCCGGTTCGCTTTCAAAGGATTTCAGCATGCGCGATCAGATGCAGCGTGCCGCAGTATCTGTCGCATCAAATATTGCCGAAGGGTACGAGCGGACAACAGATAAAGAGTTCATCCGGTTTCTTGATATCGCATCAGGATCGCTTGCAGAACTACGGACGCAGCTCGACATCGCCTGCAGTACAGGTCATATTGATCAGCCACGTTTTCTCACTGTTGACGATTGTTGCTGCAAAATCGGCTCGATGTTGACGAACCTCAAACGATCACGGCGAGCGAGCCGAGTCACCGATTCACCGAAACCCGATTCACCGACTTTTTGATTTATTGATTTCCCGATTTACCGATTCACCGAAACCCGATTCACCGACTTTTTGATTTATTGATTTCCCGATTCACCGATCCACCGAAACCCGATTCACCGATTTTTTACCGATTCACCGATTTATATGTTTGAATTATCTATTATAATTATTTCCTACAACGTGCGAGAGTATCTTCTCAAATGCATTGACTCCATTAAAGCGCACACAAAGAATATCAGCCATGAAATCATCGTGGTCGATAATAATTCAGGCGACGGGTCGGCCGAAGCCCTCGAACAGACCTTCGGCCGCGACGTCACCGTGATCCGCAATACCGGAAACGTCGGTTTTGCAAAGGCGAATAATCAGGCGTATGAAAAAAGTAAAGGCGAATTCATCCTTATGCTCAACCCGGACACCGAGGTGAAAGAGGGCTCCATTGCCAGGGTGCTCGCGTTCATGAAAAATACGCCGTCAGCGGGCATTGCCGCGTGCCGCATCATGGGGCCTGACGGAAAATTCCAGAAATCAATCCATCCTTTCACGACCGTCCGGCGGAACCTGCTGTCAGCGTTTTTTCTCGACCGGCTCCTGATGCCCGAACACCGCAGGAGCTGTTATTATCAGGCGCAGCCCTTCGGGGTGGATTCGGTAAGCGGCGCTTTCATGCTCGTCCGCAGGGCCGCGCTCAACGGCAAACCGCTCCTGAATCCGGAATATTTCATGTATGCCGAGGAAAAGGACCTCGCGCTCAGGCTTTCCCGGGCAGGCTGGCCCGCTTTTTTCGTCCCGTCCGCCGAAATCCTCCATTACGGCGCCCGAAGCACCGGCCTCACGCCAATCACCATGTTTCTTGAGCTGCAGAAAAGTCAGGTGAAGTTCTATCTGAATTTTTATGGAAAAGGGTACGCGTTCGCCCTGTGCATGAGCTGGTGGCTGACGCTCTGTACGCAGACCGTTGCATCGCTCATGGTGCTTGTTACACGGAAGGGGCGCAGACGCTTCGTTCTTTTCCTGCGCGCCGCGCTCTCGTTTCCCGTTTATGTCATTCACCTTTTTGCAGACGAAAACCGGCACCCCTCCATTCACCCTTAACAAGGCATTGATCTATGGGACTCTTCGCAGGCGTTAAACGGACAATCAGGAACCGGCCGTTCATGATCGTCAAGTATTCCCGCGAGTCGCTGCTCTACATTGCCAACATTCTCCTGCTCAAGCTGTTCAAGGCAAGGAATGTTACCATCGGGAAAAACCCGCATATTCTCTCCCCGTTCACCTTTCAGGCCGAGCTGCCAGACTCGGCCATTGTTGTGGGAGACGACTTTATCGGGTGGGACCGGGCGAGGATCCATTCCTGGGGTCAGGGCAGGGTGACGATCGATCACAGCTGCTCGTTCGGCAGCGATACCACGATCCACTGCCGGGAGCGTATCGAAATCGGAAGCCACGTGCTTATTTCATGGAATGTGCTTATCGCGGACTTCGACTCTCATTCCCTGCAGATGGCTGAGCGCGTCGCGGAAATAGAGTACACCAAAAGCGTGCTGTGGCCCGGCTTTTCCGGCAGGGAAAGGGGTTCAAGGCCTTCGTTCGTCCCGACCTTCCCCACTAAGCCGGTGATTATCGAGGACGGGGTATGGGTGGGCGCCAATGCGATCGTGCTCAAGGGATCGAAAATAGGCAAAGGCTCGGTCATCGGCGCAGGCTCGGTGGTGAGCGGCGAAATCCCTCCAATGTGTATTGCGGCCGGCAACCCTGCCCGCGTGATAAAGGAACTGAAGTGATTAAAGGCCGGAATATCGTCTGTTTTTCCAATGACTGGAACCAGGACCCGCTTTCAAAGCACCATATCATGAGCAGGCTCTCAAAAAACAACCGCATCCTGTGGGTCAATTCCATCGGTCTGCGCACGCCCACGGCAACAATCAAGGACGCTTCCCGGCTGATCGCCAAACTGAAAAGTTTCTTCAGAGGCGCGGAAAAAATAAATGACAACTTTCATGTCATTTCTCCGCTTGTCATTCCGTTTCACGGCGTTCCGCTGGTAAAGCACATCAACCGTCTGCTGCTGCGGCTGCAGGTGCGCGGTTTTTTACGCAGATTCACGATGGAGCGCCCGATCTTCTGGACATTTCTGCCGAACACCGCAGGTATGGTCGGATTTTTCAGGGAGCGGCTTTCGCTCTATTACATTACCGACGATTTCACCAAATTCAAGGGGCACCCGTCCGCGGCAATCGAGCGGATGGAAAACGAGCTTATTGATAAATGCGATTGCGTCATCGCCTCGGCCGGCGGGCTGGCGCGGAAGAAACAGCGCGGCGGAAAAACGATCCATGTCGTCCGCCACGGCGTAGACCATGCCCATTTCGCCAAAGCGCTGTCCATGGAAAGCACCATGGTCCCGCCGGACATCAGAAACATCCCCCGCCCGATTCTCGGATTTTACGGCGAAATCAACAGTTGGATCGACCTGCCCATGATCGCGGAAGCCGCTGAAAAAAGACCGGCCTGGTCGTTCGTGCTCATCGGCAGAATCGCGGTCGAGGCCGGCGACATCGGGTTCCTTGATAAAATTCCCAATATCCATCTTCTCGGCCAGAAGGAGTATGGCACACTTCCCGCCTATTGCGCGGCCTTTGACGCGGCGCTCATTCCCAAAAAGATCAATGACCTTACCATATGCATGAATCCGCTCAAGCTCAGGGAATATCTTGCCGCAGGGGTACCGGTCATCTCAGCTCCTCTCCCTGAAGTCAAACCCTATGCCGATGTCGTGAAATTCGCGGTGACCGCCGACGAGCTTATTGCCGCCTTTGAAGAAATCAGCAGGACCCCTGAAAAAGAGATCGCGCGCGCGCTGAGCAAACGGGTGGAATCTGAGGGCTGGGACGCCAGAGTGGAAGAGATTTCCGCGATTATTGAAAAAGAATTAAGGGTAATAGCACTTGGAGGAGTTGAGGATTATTTTCTAATTCTTTGGGATATTATTGAATGGTGTAAGGAAGAAAAGATACTTACAGGAGTAGGAAGGGGTTCAG
>CAISVC010000357.1 GCA_903888815.1 uncultured Fibrobacterota bacterium | reverse complement strand
TTGGGCAGTAGAAAACTCATCAGCACCATCGCGATATTGGCAAAGCCAAGCAGCACCAAAGCCCGCGAAGCGTTGTGACCCAGGCGTGTAGAGAGTTCTCCGGCAATGCTGGGCACCGTGCTGGCAAGACACCACGCCCAGCCCATCAGAATCGCCGATACAATACTCACGTTTTCCCGCGGCGCGATCTGCTGACCAAACGCCACCCCTAACGGATTCACAGTTCCCAGAAACGCCCCACCCGCAATGCAAAGCAAGATGAACGCCGGTACCGGCAGTGTCAGGCGCACCATGGCATGGTAGCTTATGGCCGAAAGAATAGTCATCGCAATCAATGTTCGACACCTGCCGATGCGGTCTGCCAGGTGACCCATGGGCACCATGAAAACCGTCGCGCCGAAGATGATCAGACCAAAAGCCCCGCCCTGCCCTAGCCAGGCAGGATAACCTTTTTCTTGGGCAAATTCCGGCATGAGGAAAAACAGCCCGCTCATCACGCCCTGGGAGATAGCAAGGATAAGGAACAACACGAGAATCTGACCAGCCACCGGGCGAAGAGCGCGAAGTGACGCCATGACGGACATTTTCTTTGCGTGCAAAACCTCCGCCGGCCTGCACCATACCCAGACGAAAGCCCAAAGAATCGCCGCCGGGATGAGCAGAATTTCCGTATGATGTCCCAGGTTGTTGTAAGCGGTGCGAAAGGCGATCTGACTAAAACCAAAGCCGATGCTGCCGACTGCAATAAATACGGCCAGGAACATGGAGCCGCGCCGCGCGGAAAAACTGCCCGCAAGCCCGGCGCCCGCGGGGTGGAACATATCCTGCCCGAGCCGGCCTGCCGCAAGGATGACGAACACGATAAGGTAAAAACCACTCAACCCAAAGAGTGGCGGCAGCAGAAGATCCAGTATCTCCCGGTTATCGGCAAGCGGTCCGAGGAACATCGCGAACGAAGTCAAAAACGCACCCAGCAGAATAACTCTTCTCGGCCCGAAGCGGTCGGCAATCGAACCAAACAACGGCTGAAGCGCTGTTCCGCTCATAGCGATGACCGTAGCAATCCATCCGGCTTTGGCTACATCCAGACCGGCAAGTGTTTTGTAGACCGGCCAGACACTCATGCCCATGAAGTCAGCCATAATATGCGCTATCACGATGGCGATAAATACAGCGACCGATTGGCGTGTTACAGCGGCCTGAGTCGATACACTGAGTACCGCTGCGGCTGAAGGTTGATCTTGTTCGATAGTTTCCATATCCTTACTCAATTATTACTCTGGTAAATAAATATTGAATTTTGTCATTCCGGACTTGATCCGGAATCCAGTAATATTAATTATAACCGGTTCCCGGCTTTCGCCGGGACGACGTCTGGATACCGGCCTGCGCCGGTATGACAATAAAAACAGAAACCCGCCAGGGCCAGCCATGGCGGGTTTAAAAGTTGCGATTTGGATTATGAATTGTTAAAGTTCTTCTCCTAGCGCACTTATCCCGCCGCAGACCGGTTTACGGGCCCTCGTTCTCGTCATCTTAGATACGAAACGGATAGATACGCTCATGTGATTTATTCCTTTTTCCTTATTTTGTTGCATCAATACAATTCC
>CAISVC010000356.1 GCA_903888815.1 uncultured Fibrobacterota bacterium | reverse complement strand
TGAGCTGATTTCTCAAAAGGGCGGCCGCCGCTCCGCCTCCCTTTCCCAACCGCATCGCCAGCCCCTGCTTTTCGATGCATAATATCCCTTGACAAGCAAAAACAGCCCCCCCTATACTTCGACCCCTCGAAAGCAATGTCTTATAAAACACGTATTGCTTCGAGGACCAGAGCATCGAAGCAGCGGACCGGCTCAAGGGGGACAAGCAGATTCGCCGGCTGCTGGTCTTGAACCGCGACAAGGAATTAATCGGCATCGTCTCGCTCGGTGATGTGGCGACTGCCACCGGCGACGAGCAACTGTCCGGCGAAATTCTGGAGCAAGTGTCCGAGCCGTCGTAGCCCGCTTCAAGTTGATTTCGACTAACGGCGGCTGGCGGGCGACCCGGTTCGAGACAAAGTCAAAAAACCAAAGGAGGCGGCGATGAAAGAAACCACATTAACCATGCCGGAACTGGCGATGATCGGCGGCACGCGCGTGGCGCTGGGTGCGGGGATCGGCTTTCTGCTGGCCGATAAGCTCAGCAGCGAACAGCGCCGGGCCGCGGGAATCGTGCTGCTACTGGTGGGAGCCATCAGCACCATTCCCCTGGTTCTCGAAGTACTCGGCAAGAGCGAGCGGTGAGGCAGCGATGGCCGGTCAAAAGAGGAGAAGGCGATGAGTGACAAAATCGAGCGGCGCGAGGACGTGAACCCGGAAGAAGGCGAGCGCAAGTATGGCGATGTCGAGTTTGCCGATCCGGTCAATAACAAGTATCCGGTGGACACGCCGGAACATGTGCGAGCGGCGTGGTCCTACATCAACCACAAAGACAACGCCGCTAAATACGACGCGGACGAAGTCAAAAAATCAAGAAGCGCATCCGGCGCGCCGCCAAAAAGCACGGCGTCGAAATCAGCAACGAATGACAACGGAGACGGTCATGCAAAATGAAGAAACTTCCAACCCACAGCAGCATACAGCATTCGTCATCGAATCATAACTGATCATTCGGGGGCAGATCGCAGATGGAAATGACTCCAGAAGATATTATTCGCTTAAAACACGCAATAGACCTTCTTGAAAATCCTGGTCTCGCCGCTAAACTGACCAATGTCATCGGCATACCGTTCGAGAAAGCCTTTGACTATCTGCCGGCGAAATGGACCGGTGCTATCCAGACAATCACCCAAAAATCTTTACGTCATGCACTCGATGTTGCAGTTAAAACCATTGACCACAGCGAAAAGAAAGCGTCGAGAGACACCCTCCATAAATTTCTTGTGGCCGCTTCTGGTGGGATAGGAGGCGCCTTTGGACTGCCTGCCTTAGCAATCGAATTACCCGCCACGACCGTCATCATGTTTCGTTCCATTGCTGACATTGCCAGAAGTGAAGGTGAAGATGTTCAACGAATAGAAACAAGACTGGCATGTCTGGAGGTTTTTGCTCTGGGTGGCAGCTCCGAAAAAGACAATTCCTCAGAAAGTGGATACTATGCCGTGAAGGCGCTGCTGGCCAAGCAGGTATCAGAAGCGGCGAAGTATATCGTTGAGAAGGGGATTGCCGAAGAAGGAGCCCCGGTATTGGTTAGGTTAATTGCGACCATTGCGTCCAGGTTTGGAGTCACGGTGTCACAAAAGGCTGCTGCCTCTGCCGTGCCGGTCATTGGTGCGGCCGGGGGCGCATTGATAAATACTATTTTCATAGACCACTTTCAGAACATGGCCAGAGGGCATTTTATTATGCGGAGTTTGGAGAGCAAGTATGGG
>CAISVC010000355.1 GCA_903888815.1 uncultured Fibrobacterota bacterium | reverse complement strand
TTTGTTCTGGTAGAACTGCGAATTGCCTTTCAATAGGACGCGGTGCGTACAACCGCCGACAGAAGCCTCTATTACCGTATCGACGCATTCGTATGAGCAGCTCCCCCCCACGGCGATTTTATCATGTAACGGCGGGGAGGATGATTGCGCCACAATGCATTTACGTGATGTCGTGATATAGACAAACGGGTAATGAAGGGAAATCCGCATTGCTTCGCGCGGCGTGAAATCGTACCCCTGCTTGACGTCATCAAGCTCAACCCGGGAAATCCCCTTGGACAATAACAGCCCGCTGAAGTACCCGGCGCTCAGGCTGGAAGTCCGGAAACCCTTTGATGCGGGACCGTGATCAGCGCCGATCCGCGGGTCCCGTTCAATCGCGATGAGAAGCCTTCCGCACACGGGAACCAGATTTTTTTCCCGCACGGCCTCCAGCATCCCCCAGTCGTTGAAAACCACTTCCGAACCGGCAGGTAAAAGCTCCAATAATCCGGTTGATTTCCGTATCCCCTCATCGGTGCAATGCGGCGTTACAAGCGTAAATGTCTTTCGATGAGCGGCGGCAAACGAAACAACTTCCCCCATTTCTTTATATGAGGGAATCAGCCGTTCGCAGAATTCCGTACCGAAATACAGACGCGAATACCTCCGCTCCACAGCCCTCGGCAGCAGTTTTACATCCCTGAAATAAATGGCGCGTTCAACGTCAGGATGGTTCATAAAGGCAATCGTCCCCGCAATTCGTTCCGAAAATTGAATGAAATTCACTCTTTACAGCACGGACAAACTGATCGGGCGGCAGGTCCAGACATGACCGGACCGCATTGATGAACCGGACCGATGCGATCTTTTTATGAATAGGATATTGTCTGCCGACGATCTTGACCCTCCTGACATTCATTGACGAAAAGGGTTGTATCGCACAGGCACCGCACGAACGTGTCATGATCTGCGGGAACCGCCTGAGCCGCCGCAGCACTTCGTCAGCCGTATCCGCCGGTGCATGCACGTTGAAATCGCCTAATGACCGGCATGCGTTTGCCATGGAATGGCGGTCAAATATTCCGTGGGCATAACGGCAGAGTCCGTCCATATGCGCGCAATCATCATGCAGTATGAAGCACTCGAAGAGCATCTCGGGATACCCGGCTGTCAACACATCAATTTCGGCAAGCGTAAGGTGCCTCGGCAGAACAATTTCCGAAATGCCCAGACCGGCATAAAATTCGACCGTTTTGCCGTTCTGGACGTTGGTCCCCGTGCTGGCAATGAGCGCATGGCCGGTAAAACGCTTCCGCAGCGCGATGATAAGGCTGACATCAGAAACGATTAAACCGTCAAGCGGCGGCGCTGCTTCGATAAAATCACCGACCGCTTCGATCTGATTTTCGGTGTGGCAGTGTGCGTTGACGGTGAGATAGAATTTTCTTCCGTGCCTGTGTACCAGCGACAGCGCCTCATGGAAGTCGTGCAGCGTCGTGAAATTTGCAAAATCCCACGGCCTCCGGTTGGCCGGTACGCCCGTTGTTCCGAACAACAGCTCGCCGGTGACTCCGCCGTAAAAGCTGTCTGCTCCCGCGGCGATAAGGGGAACCGCTTCCTCGCTGCTTTTTATAGGACAATTGATGAGCATACCCGCCGTATTATCCTTGAAGAAAATTACCCTGGCATACTATTTTAACAGCGTAACCGTTTTTTTTCACTATCACGGTTACGTCTTTCTGAAAAGATATATTCCTGACATGTCCGGGTGCGTCCACTTTCAGGTTATGTTCATGTCGCCGGGAAATTATACATGGAACGCCGTTGTCTGGTCGTTATTCCTCTCAGTAAAGTCCTCTACCGTTACGGGTTTTCTGCGCCTTTGGGGTACCTGTTCGGCGGCCGTTCACACCTGGTGCACGGTGTTTTTTCGAAAGACCTCACCAGCGATCTGGTTGCCGGGTATCAGTATTTTATCGTTGAGCTCAACTGGGTAACCGAGCTCTTTGAATTCCATCTGATTGTTGATTTTATCCGCAAATACAATGCAAATGCCAAAATCCTCTTCGGCGGCCTGTTTTCCCAGTTGCACTATGAGACTATCTTCAGGTCCTGCGCCGTTGATCTTTTTATACGGGGAGATAACGAATTGCCCCTTCGGTTGTTCTTGGAAGGGGAAGCGCTGCGGAAAATACCGAACCTGGTCAGCCGGGACGGCGCCAGCGAATCCTCCTATACCCTCCTGCCGGAGGAATTCAAGGGTATCGAATTCGATATTGAATGGTTCCCTTCCTATAAAGCGCTGTTTTCCCCATTGAGCGGCTGCACCGATCTTCCGGAAACGTATGACACGGCAGTTTCGGAAATAACAAATAATCAGCTGACCCGCGACGAGATGTTCTATTCGTTCCCTTTGATCGTTACCACGAAAAAATGTTCGGTCATTCATGCGGGATGCGATTACTGCATGGGTTCGAAATCATTGCCGTTTCAGAATACCGCCGCTTACAGCAATGATGCGCTGATTTCCGTACTCCGCGGACTTGAAAAAAAAGGAGGGGATGTTTACGGAAAAGTATGTCTGTATATCCTGAATGATATCGCGCTCTACGATTTTTCCAACGTATCTT
>CAISVC010000354.1 GCA_903888815.1 uncultured Fibrobacterota bacterium | reverse complement strand
CCTCCGACGGCGCGTTCATCATGAGGTCCTGCGCGCGCTGGTTCATGGGGAAGGCGATCACCTCGCGGATATTGGGCTCGCCGGCAAGCAGCATGATGATGCGGTCAATGCCCGGCGCAATGCCGCCGTGCGGGGGCGCTCCGTACCTGAACGCATTGAGCAGCCCTGCAAAACGCTCCTCGACCTCCTGCTCTGAATAGCCCGCGATCTCGAACGCTTTATACATAATTTCAGGCTGATGGTTGCGGATCGCGCCGCTCGACAGCTCAACGCCGTTGCAGACGATGTCGTACTGATAGGCCAGTATATCAAGCGGCTCTTTATTCTCGAGCGCCCCGAGCCCGCCCTGCGGCATGGAGAACGGGTTGTGCGAAAAATCGATGCGCTTGTGCTCTTCGTTATATTCGTACATCGGGAAATCAGTGATCCAGCAGAACCTGAATACGTTTTTCTCTGCGATGTCAAGCTCTTTGCCGAGCTGTACCCTTATGGCGCCGGCGATTTCATTCGCCCTCTTCTCCTCGTTGCAGACAAAAAAGGTCACGTCGCCGTTTACGGCCCGTGCGGCTTTTTTCAGCGCTTCGAGTTTTTCCGGCTTCAGGTACTTGGCAATCGGTCCCTTCACCTCGGTTTCGCCCCACACCAGATACGCCAGCCCCTGCGAGCCTATGGACTGGGCGAATTCGAGCATGCGGTCGAAGAACGAACGGGGCTGGGCAGCGCCCCCTTTGACCGGCAGGGCCCGCACTACGCCGCCTTCCTCCACTACGTTGTCGAAAATCCTGAACCCTGACTTGACAAAGGATGAAGAAACGTCGAGTATTTCGAGAGGAATGCGCAGATCGGGTTTATCGGTGCCGTAGTTAACCATTGCCTCGCGGTACGGAATCCTGCGGAACGGCGGTTTGTCCATTTCCCAGGAGGAAAAAGCGACGAACAAACTGCTGAACAGCTTTTCCACCACCTCGAACACGTCCTCCTGCGTAACAAACGACATTTCGAGGTCGAGCTGGTAGAATTCGCCGGGCGAACGGTCGGCGCGGCCGTCTTCGTCGCGAAAACAGGGCGCGATCTGGAAATAGCGGTCGAATCCGGCGACCATGAGCAGCTGTTTGAACTGCTGCGGCGCCTGCGGCAGGGCGTAAAACCTGCCCGGATGGAGCCGCGACGGTACCAGAAAGTCACGCGCGCCCTCGGGCGAAGAACTCGTAAGAATGGGCGTCTGGAACTCGTGAAAGCCGAGCTCCCGCATAATTTTACGCATATGCGCGATCACCCGCGAGCGGAGCATGATGTTCCGGTGCGGCGCGCTCCGCCGCAAGTCAAGATACCGGTAGGTAAGCCGCAGATCTTCGGGCGCTTCGTCTTCGGGAAAAACAGGGAACGGCGTGAGTTCGGCAGTGCCGAGGATTTCATAGCTTTCCGCAAAAAGCTCCACCTCGCCGGTCGGCAGCTTCGGGTTTATCGTGTCCTCTGACCGCCGCTCAACCTTGCCGTCAAAACGGACCACGGTCTCCTTGGGAAGCCGTGCGACCGTGCGCTGAAACTCTTTTTCAGGGTAGATCACCACCTGCGTGATGCCGTAATGGTCGCGCAGGTCAATGAACAGCACGCCGCCATGGTCGCGACGGTTATGGATCCAGCCCGAAAGCCGCACGGTCTGGCCGATATGCGACGGCCGGATGTCGTTGCACGTATGGGTGCGGTATTGATGCATCAGCACTATTTCCGATCTTTAAAGAATAGCAACAGATTAGAAAGCAGCAATGCAAAAATTAAAAATACTTAATGGAAACCCGGGAAAATTTATCCATATTTAACGGCAGACAGCTAGCCAGACAAACGATATCTAAACACAATTAAAAGATTG